>NZ_FAOO01000007.1:20194-138435 GCF_900070205.1 Candidatus Thermokryptus mobilis
TTGAATGTTCTTCTTGGCGCTGGCTTAACTCGCGAATTGCTTTTATGTGTTCTTCAAGAACTTTTGAATGTTCCTCTTGGCGCTGACTTAACTCACGGATTGCTTTTGTATGTTCTTCCTGTCGGCGGTTTATCTCACGAATTGCTTCCATTTGTTCTTTTTGGTATTCAATAGCATCATCTATCCTTTCAAGTATCTCATTGAACTCTTTTCTTGAAGGCATATGTTCAAGGAGTATTCCGAACAATCTCTGCCTGAAAGCATCATCTGTTTGAATTAGTTCTGGAAGTTTTTTCAAAATTTCTTCTGATATTTTCGTTTTTCTTGTTGGCATTTCATGCCTCGTTATTTAATTATCACAAACTTGCCTCGCTTTATCTCGCCCGTTTCAAGATCTTTAACTGTGAAAAGATAAAGTCCGGTTGCGATCGCCTGGTCATATCTTGAGATTAAATCCCATGCGTGTTCACCGCCTGAAAATTTTTGCGTTCCATCTGCATAAGTTTGAAACCATTGGATATCTGAGCCATTATATGTATCTGCATCGTGGATGAATCTATCAACTATATCTCCAGCAAGTGTATATATTGTTATCTCGCATTTTCTTGGCAAATTGTAAAAGTAAATTTTTCTTTCTCTTTCGCCACCTTTACCATCCCAGATTGCTTTCGCATAATATGGGTTTGGGTAGACGCCAACTTCTTTGGATTTATCTGATGTTGCCGGTGTTCCCGGTATCACGCGCCTTATGACTCTAACACTTGATTGGCTTGGTATGTCATTTATCGGATCGCCTTCGTCAAAGGCTTCAACACCAAAGATATACTGCCAACCGTTTAAAAGATTTTCAATCGTGAATTTGTAATGATACTTCACGGTATCATCTGGGAATCTAATTGGTTCTGGAAGTTTAATTTTACTAAAGCCAGTGTTAAGTCCGATATCATTCCCTGGTTTATCAAATTCAGCAAGCAAGATGTAAGCATCTTCACCTGTGCTCAATCCTATATCAAAGCCCGTCTTTGTGCCATAAATTCTATAACCTTCAAAGTCCTTCTTATTCAAAACCGGGTCAATGACATCTTCAACAGATTTATCCCAGTATATTTCAACTTTTCTATCGCCTGGTATAGCTTTAACCTTTGGCGGTGGCAAGATAGTGGGGAAGATAAATCTTGTTATTTTACCATCGCCGTCAAGGTCTTCTCCCAAGTCAAGTATTCCATTACCATTTCTATCCTCACCGTTATATGTCTTTTGTGCCCAAATTGCGCTTTCAATGAGAAGTTTTTTGCTAATGGGTGTGTCATCTACTTGTGGATCGTCGCCATACTTTTTAGCGCAAATCACAGCAAAAGCAACCTGTATGGAATCCCCAGGATAAAGCGTTGGGAACGGACCAACCGAAAGCAGTGTATATCTATTCCCAGGTCTTTTTAAATCTTGAAGTTTTATCTTTGGGAAAGGGTTTCGCATTTTATCATATCTCAATTGATCATTGGTTGGTGAAATTAAATCTGGATCGCCAGTGCTTGCCCTAAATTGCCAAACCTGATAGACCGTGTAATTGTTCAAGCTGTCAAGATGCCCACCGAGTAGAGGTTCAGTTCCAAGAAGTTTTATCCCGATGTAGCTATCAGTTGGACCGTCCGTTGGTCTGTTTTCAGCGTCAAAGGCGTAATGCAATCTTAAACTGTCAATGTAACCGAGCCCTGTTCCGGAGTAAAAAACCGAGCCCTCGGCTGGAAATCTATAATTTGTGTTCCGGACGACAAGGTCAGTGACAAGTCCAACATATAAACTTTCAATTGGAACATCAACGACATTTTTAATCGTAAAGTTTAATATCACAAAATTATCCGCAATTGAATATTGCCAGGTGTAGGTTTCCATATGAACGGATACACCAAGTGGATAGTGTCCTGAGATCGGTGCTCCGGTAAGAGGATTGACAGTGTTTGTGTCTGTGAAATCGCAATAGAAATCCTGATGGCTTATCGCATTTGGGCTGTAATATCTTGATTCAAGTAGCGATGAGCGTTCGTAAAGCCCTTGGTCGGGTGGTTGTGTGAATTCACTTGCAAAATATCTATCATGGGTTGCTGTGGTCACCGACAAGCCATTTTTCCCATAACCCCCAACCCATAGACCACCGTTGAAGAGGTGCTCAATTCTCGTCCTGACGGGTTTTATTGGGAATTCACACGATGGCTGAGATGGCCAAAACGATGGATTAAATCCATTACCGATTTGTCCGTATGAATTAACGGTTAAACCAATTCTTCCAATGTTTGTAGTCCTGTTGTCTTGGGGTTTTTGAGCAAGTATCAGTGTGGGGAGAAAAAGCAAAATTAGAAACTTACGCATTCCCTTTATTTTGATTAAATTTTCAAAGCACACATTTAAAATTTAAGGAATCTGGAAGGATTTTCCAATTAAATTTATTTTACTTGGTTGGCGTGGATAATCTCATTGAAATTGATATGATTCGTTTCTTTATTTCCTCATCGGTGGGGTTAAAATTTGATAAAGTTTTGTAGCATCGCAGAGCGTCCGCGTAATTTCCACAGGCTAGGTAAGAAAGCCCGAGCACTTTAACTGCCCTTTCAAAAAAAGTTGAATTTTCCCGATTTAAAAATTCTCTCAAATAACCAATCGCCTCTTCAAACCTTCTCAACCCAACAAGACATAACCCAAGATTATATCTTATCTCATCATCATCTTTAAAACTTAAAGCGGTTTTTAATCTTTCAACCGCGGTCTCAAGGTCTCCTTCAAATTGTGCTATCCCGGAGAGTACCTTGAAAACCTCAAAGCTTGGATTTGTCTGTGAGATTTGTTTTAAAACTTGGATTGAGTTTTTATTCCCAGATATGTATTCATTGGCTAAAAAGTTCAAAAATGAATTTATCAAATTTTCTTCTTTTACAAAATTTTCAATCATTTCATTAAGCTTTTTGAAGTTTCCAATCTTGAAATAACAGATGGAAAGTTGATAAAAAATATCATTCGGATTGATAAAATTTTCAAACGCAACATCGGGTGATTTCCCCTTCAATATCGCCTGTTGGTTCTTTAGAGCTTGTTCAAAAAAATTTTTTGCCACCGTAAAGTTAAATCTTTTCATCTGTGCAATGCCTGCATAATAATATGAACTGACTTGAAGAGGGGCCTGCTTTATTGATTTGATAAAGAGATCAAGGGCTGTGGTTTGATCCCCATTTTGAAGCTCATGCTTTCCTAGAACATTGTAGATAACCGCCCGAACTGAATTACCGAGATTTGAGCTTTCTCTTGGGATTGAGATTGACTTCCTCAAAAAAGAGATGCCTTCGTTTATTTCTCCCTTTAAAATTTTAACAATGCCAATGTGATAAAGAGCATAAGCGTCGTTTGGGTTTTCCTTCAATTGCTCAAATAAAATTGACAAGTTCCTCTCATATTTTCTTGACATGGTTTCATCATCTTGCGCATAACCGAGGTGAATTATCTTTATGTCAGCCCTACCAAGTTTGCCTCCATTCTTGAGTATTGAATTGCTTATTTGCTCATGAATTCGCCCTTCAAATCTGTAATTTGGATTGTTCCTGAACAACCTCGGATATTCATTTATCGCCTCTGGCTTTCCATCTCTTCCAAAACTTATCACCTTGACATAATAACCATCATAATTTGAATTGAGATATTTTTTAAGTTTTGCTTTATCTGTGGTTTCAAGTCGCTCATCAGCGTCAAGTATTAAAATCCAATCCCCGGTTGCATGTTTTATTGACTCATTCCTTGCGAGTGAGAAATCATTTTTCCATTCAAGATGATAAATTTTTGCATTGAACGAGAGAGCTATTTCAATGGTTCTATCGCTTGACCCGGTGTCAACAACGATTATTTCATCCACCGTGTCCTTCACGCTTTCAAGACATCCTGGCAAAAATTTTTCTTCATTTTTGACTATCATGCAAAGTGAGATCCGTTGCATTTGTCAATTCAGATTTACTTTTAATTGGGATAAAAATTTGATTTTCTTTAGGTGTTTTTACCTTGGTGAAAATTTCAACTGGTTTTGCACCCCATTTGTTTATGAAGATTCTTTCATTTCGTCTCAGGATTTCTAAAAATTTTTTATCCCCGTTTGCTTTAAAACTTTTTGACCCGAAGTGATGGATAAAAACATCTCTTGCGACAGCAATTTTGAACCCAGCAAGTGTTGCTCTAAGGCAATAATCATCGTCTTCAAAATTTCCTGGTGAAAATCTTTCATCAAAACCGCCAATTTTATTGATCACATCTCTTTTTATCAACATACACAAGCCAGCGACTCTTGGGCAAACTAGTCTTTTACCCCTGTTTTTAATGTAAATTTCATCGGCGAATTTTTGAAGTGCTTCTTCATCAATTTTACCATCATTTGAATAAAATTTTTCCGCTCCATCAAGAACTTGAAATCCACTTACATAATTGCTCATCGGTCCGATTATGCTAATTGAATTGTCATATAAATGTTCAAGAAGTCGCTCAAGCCATCTATTTGTCACTATCACATCGTTATTGAGTATAACGATATATTCACCCATTGAAGCTGAAAGACCTTGATTTACCGCCTTTGGAAATCCATAGTTTTGAGGATTCCTTATAACTTTGACATCTCCAAGTGATAAAAGGTATTCATAAGTTCTATCGGTTGAGCCGTTATCGATGACTATAATTTCGTAAGGAACGTTTGTGTATTTTCTTATGCTTTCTATGGCAAGCTTTGTGTAGTTAAGTTGATTAAATACGGGGATGATAATTGAGACAAGTGGTTTTTTAGTTTCAACTTTTTCAATTATTTCAAGGTTTTTCCTGGCTTCAGAGTTATTCGGGTCAACTTCAAGCGCTTTTGTGTAGAAAAATTTCGCTTCATCAATTTTGCCGATTTCAACACATATATCGGCAATTGAGAGCAATGTTTCCAAATCATTTGGGTTTAAACTTAAAATTTTGTGATAAATTTGAAGCGCCTGTTCAAATTGTTGTTGCTCTGTAAATAAATCCGCGAGGTTTTTCATCGCTGTTATGTTAGTCTCATCGTAAAACACAGCTCTTTGCAAGTGGAACAATGCTTTTTCAACATCGCTAAGTTTATATTTCATCACTGCGTAATCGTTGTGAATTTGGGAATTTAGCTTTTCAAGATGGTTTAATTTCTCAATGGAGGTTTTATGTTCGTTAATTTTTCCCAGCTGGTGATACAGTTTCGCATTGTGGTAGAACGACGCCATGAGTTTTGCGTTATAGCGAAGTGAAAGTTTAAAATATGACTCGGCTAAAGGGAGATTATTTTCTGTAAAGTTTGAGCGAGCGAATTCAAGAAGTGATTCAATCGTGATATCGTCTGATGGGTCAAGTGTTAAAATTTTTCTTTTCCCTTTTCTTTTAGAAAACCAAGGCATCCCAAATACAGCTCTTTTGACAGCTTCAAGATAACCGTGACCAAATTTTATATCCGGCTCAAGATAATTTCCTTCAGCCCATTCGTTCCAAGAATTTATGAAAACGATCCTGTATTCGGGGTTTCTATTTTGAACTCTATCAATTTCAATCCGTAGCCATTTCTCAAATATATCCGGTGATGAATTTGTGAGTATAAACGGTTTTGATTTTTTCCTTCGGGCTGTGTTATCCCAGGATGGCGTTACACAAGCAAATGATGTGTTGCTTCTTCTGACTATATCATCGTTGAACTCTGACATGATTTTTACAGCTTCCTCGTAGTCAAAAATTAGATTTAAATTTTCAATGGGCAGTTTTGATCTTTCCATCATACGATATGTTAAACCCTTGAAAAATGGTTGAAATATGACCTCGCCGTCAAATCCCGTAGTTTTCCAGTTGTCTATTATTCCAGCCGAAGCTCTTATTGCGATTAAAAATAAGTCCCCAATTCCTGATTTTCTGGCGAGACGTCTCCAAAGTTCAATCATTTCCTTTAAATCTGGTATCTCAGCTGGTCTGTAAATTAGGAAAACTGGCTTTCCATCTATTTTAAGATATCTGGGGTCTTTGAAGAAAGGCATAAGCCATTCAAAATGATTGATATGGTCTTTAATACCGCCATAAGTTTGTTTTAAAAGTATTTCACTGTTTAGTCCGTCCCATCTTCTTGTCCAGTTTTCGTTCGCCCAGGCAAGACAAAACGGAAAATCGGGTTCCCCAGTTTTTAAAATTTCAAGTAGAGGTTTTTCAAGTAAAGTTTTTCCATTAAACCAGTAGTGCCAGTAACAGAAAGCATCAATACCATAATTTCGCGCAAGTTCTGCCTGTTCTTTTCTAACTTCCGGTAGTCGTAAGTCATAGAAACCAAGGTCTGCGGGGATGCGCGGTTGATAATGTCCTGGAAAAAGCGGTTTAGCCGTGGTGACATTTCTCCATTCGGTGAAGCCCTTGCCCCACCATTCATCATTTTCTGGGATCGGATGAAATTGCGGAAGGAAAAAAGCAATTAAGCGTGCTTTCTTTTTTAAGTTTTTATGTTGTGTGATTTCTTCAACGCGCTCATGTGGAAGATTTTTCAGCGATGACTCCAAAGCATTCATAACTTCTTCAACCTTAATCTCTGAAACTGGTCCGTCGTTATAAATTATCACTGCGTTTTCTCCGCTTTCATAATCACCGCTAAATGGCATATATCTTTTGAAATTCCTGTAATGCCCAATGAGTATAATTCCAAAAGTTCCGACTGCGTTTGCAAGATGTGCTGGACCACTATCAACCCCGATGAAAAGGGTTGCTCTTTTTATAACTTCAGCTGTCTCAAGGATTGAAAGCTTACCACACAGGTTTATAAAATCAACATTTCCACCAGCAAGAGTTGAATCAAGACCAACTTCAACTATTTCAATATTCCATTTTTTCCTAATTTGTTTTGCAAGCTCAATCCATTTTGAATTTTTCCAATCCCTTTCTATCTCGTTTGTTTTACAGTGAAAAACGATAAATTTTTCGGGTAGATTTAGTTTATCAATTTTTTTCTTTGCCTCTTCAGTTATATAAGCTTTTGGTTTT
This sequence comes from Candidatus Thermokryptus mobilis, assembly GCF_900070205.1. Taxonomy (NCBI): domain Bacteria; kingdom Pseudomonadati; phylum Candidatus Kryptoniota; genus Candidatus Thermokryptus; species Candidatus Thermokryptus mobilis. The sequence goes on from NZ_FAOO01000007.1 coordinate 27,236, forward strand.
CCAGCCAGAGCTGGCAAACCAGCGCCTTGAGAAAAAGCCGAGAGGAGATTTCCAATTTTATAATAATTTTCGCCAGTTACTACAATTTTACCTTGATCGTTCTTGAGTGGAATTTGACAGCTTGGACAAATTCTGTTGTGAATGTGAAGGTCAAAGACCTCATCAAAAATTCCGCTCTCTTTAAGTGCTATCCACTCCGTCAGGCAATTAACTTCAAGCGTTTCATCTATGTATGGATTTGAGTCAATAAGTTCCCTGTATTCTTTTCTAACACACCAGACTATGTGAGCGTTTGGATGTTTGAACCTGATATATCTTGAAACTGGCTCACAGGCGACAATATCTCCCATATGTTCTATTAAGCCGATTCCGATGATTTGCAACTTATCAGAAAATCCAATTTGTGGGGATTGTATAACTAAACTATCAACATTTATTTTCTTTCGCCCAACTACAATCATATCTTGAGGTATCGGACCTGGTAGAATTTTTACTACTTCAAGCCCAGCTTTATCAAAGAGAAGGAATATGTTTTCAGTGCTGAAAAGGAAGAGATGTTCATCTGGTTTGAAGTGTAACCAAGAAGCGTCTTCCCCTTGATATCGTGGTGTTTGAAAGATGCAAATTCCATCGTCATCAAGAAGTTCATTAACTTTTTTCAGAGCTTTAATCGGGTCTGTAAAATGTTCAAGGACATCAAAACCGGCAATTACATCAAATTTTTTTAATGGAAGATTGACATCAGGGAAGAGACCCGAGATGATATTTTCAAGATTAAATCTTTCTCTTGCGTATTCGCATGTTTTTTCATCAACTTCAATCCCGACAACTTTTTCAATGCCGTTTTTCTTACACATATATAAAAAGCCAGCATGTGCACAACCTATCTCAAGGACCGATTTCGCATCTGGTTTAAATTTTTTTAAGATGCTGAACCACAACGGTATTCTGTCCTTAAAGTCAACTTCACTTCTTTCCTCAATTGATGGATAACCAAATTTATTTACGACATGATCGTGCCAGTAACCGTCAAATGAATAGAAATTTTTCAGTTTTTCATTTGAGATTTCATCTTTGGATATGAAAGTTCCGCAATTTATGCATTGAAGATATGCTTCGTGGAGCGAGGGTTTAGTTTTTGCACCGCACCAGCATCTTTTCGTTTGCATGATTTATACTTTTTTTGTTTTTCTAATTTATCGGAATTTTTTCTGCAATCTTTAATTTCATTGGTTAAAGTAAGTTGGGGGTTTATCCGATAATTAGAATTGAAAACGCATCGGGGCATGGAAGCCCCGAAAAAATGTCAAACAAAAAAACAAGGAGGTAAATAACCATGGCATTCTCACAGGGCACGCGCATCAACACCAACATCGCAGCGATGAACGCCTACAACGCATTAAATGAAATCAATCGTGAGCTTGGCGTTCATCAGCTCAGGCTTGCCACAGGCAAGCGAGTAAATTCCGTCTCCGACGACCCATCGGGTTACACGATTGCAAAGAAATTGCAAGCAAGGTCAAGGGGTCTTGCCCAGGCGATAAACAATGTCGGAGACGCAAAGAATGTCCTTTCAATCGCAGAGGGAGGTCTGCAGAAGATCAATGACCTTCTCGTTTCAATCAAAGAGCAGGTGACAAGAGCTGTAAACGGTGGGTTGAGCGATGATGAATTGCAGGCTATTGCAACACAGATCAATGATTATATGTCCGAAATTGATGACATCGTAAAGCAGACGAAATTCAACGGTATGCAATTGCTCCGTGGAGCTGGCGGTGGCGATTGGGCAGCAGGAAGGGACTTCCAAGTCGGAAGCGACGCTGGCGATACCCTTACAGTTAAATTTGATATAACGGTTGATAGCACGCTCGTTAAATCAAGTGCTGTAACGACATCCGATCTTGTTTCAAGCTTTATCACGACCGTTGACACTGCGATAAAGACGGTAACTGAACAACTTCAATATGTTGGTTCGCTTATCAATCGCCTTGATGTCAAGGAAGCAAATCTCATCGTTGGTATGACCAACACGGAAGCAGCAGCGAGCAGAATCTTTGATGCTGATATTGCCAAAGAACAGGTTGAAGTTGCCAAACTTATGATACTACAGCAGACGGCAACAGCTCAGCTTGCACAAGCCAATGCTTCACCACAAGGTGTGCTTGCTTTGTTCAGATAATTTATGATGACGCCAAGAAATAGATGAGCAGACTAAAAGGGGGTTGCCAATTTAGGCAACCCCCATTGTGTTTAAAAAAATTTGATAGAAAAATGAACAACAAAAATAATTACATAGAAACCGAAATCCTCAATCTCTCACCTATTGAACTCATACTCAAAATTTATGATGTCGCAATCGTAAGCTGTAGGAAAAAAGATGCTGAAAAAGCAAACAAAGCTATAACCGAACTTATAGCATCGCTTGACTTTGATTATAAAGAGATTTCAATTCCGCTTTTTAAGCTATATCAATATTGCCAGTATGAGATAAGGAAGGGGAATTTTGAAAATGCGCTTGAGATTTTGAAAGAGTTAAGAGAGACCTGGGCAAAAGCTTTCAATTTAAAGTGAGGTGAATGAGATGTCATTTTTCTTTAACACAAATAACAACATCAATCCGATTGACAATTTAATCCAGTTGTTCAGGCAATCAGAAACAGGTAAGCTTGTCAAGCCGATTGAGAGGCAAAAGGGGTTAATTCAAACGAAAAATTCAACGCTTTCGGATTTGAAGTTAAGGTTAAACACGCTTTATCAAGCTGTAAAAGATTTGTCTTTGACAGGTGTTGCTTCAAAGTTTCAAGTTAAAATTGCTGTCGTCTCAAACGCTGATGTCTTAAGCGCTACAGCTCAATCAAGCGCTACCTCTGCAAATCACACGATTTTCGTCCAACAGCTCGCAAAGGAAGATACAATACTCTCCTCAAGTTTTTCAAACAGTGGATTTGAAATTTTAAATTCAACCGGAGAAGGTGCAAAAACGATAAATGTGACGGTCAATGGGATTTCAACTGATGTAAATATAACGATTTCGTCAGGGGATACAAATAATGTGATCTTAAATAAAATTGCAAGCGCGATAAACTCAACAGTTGGAGATGTTAGCGCGAGCGTTGTTAATCCAACTTCATCAACAGCGCGGCTTGTTATAAAAAGCAAAAACACAGGTAGTCAATATGCAATTTCTATGTCGGATGTCTACGGAAATTTACTCGCAAGCATCGGGCTTGACTCAAACACACTTTCAAATCGTATTTCTTCGACGGATACAAATGGTGGGTATCTTTACAGCGATGTGAATTTGCTTGACGCCCAAATAATCGTTGACGGTATCAACATAATAAGGGGCTCAAATAAAATAAGCGATGTTATATCAGGTGTCACAATTGAACTAAGAAAAGCGCAAAGTCCTGGGGATACGTCTGTTTCTGTGACAGTTCAGACAGATGTTTCGCAAGTTAAGGGGGTTATTGAAAATTTTATAAAAGCGTATAATGACTTGATGAAATTTATAAATGAGAAGACAAAGACGACAGCGGAGGGAGTTAGAACTACTTTCAGCGGTGACAATATGCTTATGAAGTTAAAAATGGACTTGCGTTTGAGGGTAAGTTCAGCGGTTTCATCCGCAAATCCATCTTTTTTAAACGATATCGGGATTAAAATTAACCCCGATGGGACGCTTGTTGTTTCTGACAGTTCAAAACTTGAGAGAATGATCGCTGAAGATGTGTCAAAGGTTGAGTTGCTTTTCAATTCAAGTGATGGAATAGCGGTTAAATTGAAGGACCTAATCAATCCATTTGTTCAAGTCGGTGGTGTGATTGATAAAAGAATTGATTTAGGAAAAGAACAAATAAAACGGCTTGATGAGAGGATAAAATCGTTAAACGATTTGATCGATCAGCGAGCTGAAAATTTGAGAAGACAATTCGCCCAGCTTCAATCGCTTTATTTCGCTTTCACAAGACAACAAACACTAATTCAACAAATGACATCAATCTTGCAATGATAGGTGATGTCAAGAACATAAACGCAACTAAACCTGTTCAAGTTGAACAATACGATATTAGCTCCCAGAGTAGTGTAGATGTGCAAAGGGTTTCTCAAAGCGAAAGAGGTTTATCAACTGATGAGATTGAACAGATCGTAAGCGAGTTGAATAATTTCATCCAAATTTTCAACACGAAGATAGCGTTTGAAATTGATAAAGAGACAAGGAAAACCGTTTTAAAGATAATTGATGCGCAAAGCAATGAAATTATACGTCAAATACCACCGGAGGAACTCCTTGAGATTTCAAGAAGGATAAGCGAACTACTCGGTTTGATAATCAATGCCAAAGTTTGAATCAAATAGAGATTTGGTTCAGGCGATTTTTGACGGTTTGAGGGAGATTTTAAAAATGACACTTTTGATTCGGGAGCTTATCCTTAATGAGGAGTTTGAGGGTTTGCCTGAACTTCTTTTTCGCAGAGAGGAAAAAATTAATGATGTTGGCGAACTTTTAAAAGAGTTTGAAAATTCAAAGGGAAAAATCTTGAATTTTGATCGGGTAAAGGGGGAAATCATTGAACTGAGTGAACAGATATTAAAGATTGACAGTGAAAATGCCGATAATATAAAGGAGAAAATGAAGCAGATTTCAGAGGAGCTGATAGAGCTCATTGAAAGGAAAAAATTACTAAGATATTTGAGGTGAAAAATGAAAATCAACGGGATAAACGGCAAAATTTTGTTTCCCGAGGAGAGCTCGGGTAAAAAACCTGGCAAAGTAAGCGATAAAAAGGACAGGGTTGAAATTTCAAGCGAGGCGATTGAGATTTACAGGATGAAGCGTATGGAAAAAATTGAAGAGATAAAAAGAAGAATTCAATCAGGTTATTATGATTCAAAAGAGGTTCTTGAAAAGGTTGTTGATGAAATATACAAACAGATAAAGTCGGAGTTGCGGTGACGCTGTAAGCACCTCCCCCCAAGAGAAGCCCCGGGTGGAATGTCCGGGGCTTTTTTGTTTTGAAAACTTTAAAAAACCTTTGATTATTTTGGTTTAAATTTTTATATTTATCAACGACTATTTGAGTGTTCAAAAATAAAGCTTAAGCCAAATGACATCACAAGCACTTATTTTTTTAACGCTTGCATTTGTCTCAATTGCATCGGCAATTCTTATGATAACGAGGGCTAATCCAGTAAGAAGCGCAATTTTTCTCATCGTAAATTTCCTATCATTATCAATACTTTACCTTACGCTCAATGCCCAGTTTCTGGCTATAATTCAAGTTCTCGTTTATGCTGGGGCGATAATGGTTTTGTTCGTGTTCGTTATAATGCTTTTGAATTTGGAAGATGAAAAAAGATTAGCTGATCGCCTTGACCTTAGAAGATTGTTCGCTTTTATACTTGTTTTGGTTGTATTTGCTGAGATAGCATATGGATTGTTCAAATCAACCAAAGGTAGATTTTTAAAGCCGGCGGAGAATTCAGTTGAGATAGGTAAGATTGAGTTCATTGGAGAGAAATTGTTCACAAGTTATATCCTTCCGTTTGAGATAACCTCCTTGATTTTAATTGTTGCTATTGTTGGTGCAATCGTCCTCGCTAAAAGAAGGTTTGAATGAGATGGATTGTAATGGTTTACAAAACAAAAAGGAGAAAGGGTTTAAATGATCCCTCTTTCATGGTATTTGCTTTTAAGTTTGACTCTTTTCACCATTGGAGTGCTTGGGGTTTTGATAAGGAGGAATGCAATTGTGATTTTCATGTGTATTGAGCTTATGCTCAATTCAGTCAATCTGGCGCTTGTTGGTTTTTCAAGCTACATCGGAAACGAGATCGGTCAGATGCTTGTCTTTTTTGTTATGGTTGTAGCTGCTGCTGAGGTTTCTGTTGGGCTTGCGATTGTGATAGCAATTTTTAGAAATAGGTTGACAGTAAACATTGATGAGATCAATTTATTGAAATGGTAAAGAAAAAAAGAGGCACCTGAAAATGCATAAGTATATTGGTCTTGCACTCATATTTCCGTTAATTGGGTTCTTAATCAACGGCTTGTTAGGATGGAAAATCAAGAAGGAAAAAATCATCGGTTGGATTGGAAGCTTAACGGTTGGAGCTTCATTTGTTGTGGCTTTATTAGTTTATCTTGAGCTTTTGAATCTTCCATCGTATGAGAGGAGATTTATCGTTGAGTATTTTCCTTGGATTAAGGTTGGGTCATTTGAGGTTTCTTTTTCATATCTTGTTGATCCACTTTCAATTTTGATGGTGCTTGTTGTAACGGGAGTTGGCTTTTTGATCCATGTTTATTCAATCGGTTATATGCACGGTGATAAGGGATTTGCGAGGTTTTTCGCATACTTGAACTTGTTTATATTTATGATGTTGACGCTTGTGCTTGCCGATAATTATCTACTGATGTTTCTCGGATGGGAGGGGGTTGGTTTATGTTCTTATCTTTTGATCGGGTTTTGGTATGATAAACCATTTGAAAAAATGACCACAAGCGATGCTGGTAGAAAAGCGTTTATAGTAAACAGGGTTGGAGATTTTGGATTTTTGATCGGTTTGTTTTTGATGTATAAGTATTTTGGGAGTTTGAACTTCAACACTGTTTTTTCAATTGCCAATAAACTTAATGTTGGGGACACAACCATTTTTTGGATCACCTTGCTTTTATTTGTTGGGGCTACTGGTAAGTCCGCACAGATTCCATTATATGTGTGGCTTCCAGATGCTATGGCTGGACCAACGCCTGTGAGTGCGCTGATACACGCTGCGACAATGGTCACCGCCGGTGTTTATATGATCGCTAGGTCGTCCGTTCTTTATGCGCTTGCGCCGACGACGATGTTGATAGTTGCAATAATTGGAGCATTGACGGCTGTCTACGCAGCTTCAATGGGACTTGTTCAAAATGGGATAAAGAAAGTTCTGGCTTATTCAACCATAAGTCAGCTCGGTTATATGTTTCTTGCTATGGGTGTTGGAGCTTTTTCGGCTGGGATATTTCACTTGACAACGCATGCATTCTTTAAAGCACTTTTGTTCCTTGGAGCTGGAGCTGTGATGCATGCACTTAATAATGAAGAAGACATTCAAAAAATGGGTGGTCTAAAGGAGCATCTTCCAGTAACTTATAAAACATTTTTCATAGCTTCGCTTGCTATAGCTGGGATTCCACCGCTTTCTGGGTTTTTCAGTAAGGATGAGATTTTGTGGGGTGCGTATTCGCAGGGTTCTTTCTGGCTTTGGGTTCTTGGAGCAATTGGTGCTTTTATGACCGCTTTTTATATGTTCCGACTCGTTGCTTTAGTTTTTGAAACATCCCCGAGGCATTCCGTCAAGCACCCGCACGAGGCACCGAAAGTTATGACAATCCCACTTTTAATCCTTGCTTTCTTTAGCGTTGTCTCAGGGTTTGCTGGCGTTCCTGAATCTTTTGGTGTGAGCAATTTGATTCATCATTGGCTTGAACCTGTATTTGAAGATGCAAATGCGAAAATCATACTTGAGGCATCTCATTCAATCTCAACTGAATTTATTTTAATGGCTGTATCAGTATTGATAAGCATTGGCGGAATTTTACTTGCGAGGTATTTATACCTTCAAAGAATGGATTTTGTGCGTAGATTGACACAAACTTTTTCACCTATCTACAAGTTGCTTTACAACAAGTATTATGTTGATGAAATTTACGATTTCATTGTGGTTAGACCGATCACTTGGGGAAGCGAGAAATTTTTGTGGCGTTTCTTTGATGTTAAAGTTATAGACGGAGCAGTAAATGCAAGCGCAAGGTTGACAGCAATGTTGAGCTCTGTTATACGATTTTTCCAAAATGGCATCGTCCAATTTTACGCCGTCGTCTTTGTGATCGGGATTTTGATAATTTTGTGGTTCATCCTTTAAAAATTAAAGATGATGAGAAATGGAGTGGCTTCAGAAACATATCTTAACAGCGATAATTTTTCTGCCTTCCATTGGCGCACTTGTAATTTCTTTGATTGATTCTGAAAGAAAAAATTTGCTTAAGTTTCTCGGGCTTCTTTTCAGCACTTTGACATTCATCCTTTCGGTTTATGTCTTTGTGAAATTTCAGTCAGAGAAAACGGGTTTTCAATTCGTTGAGGTTTATCCATGGATAAAAACACTTGACATCTCTTACAGGGTTGGAATTGATGGCATCTCACTTTTACTTTTGGTTTTGACAACTTTTTTGACTCCCGTGGGACTTCTCGCAACTTGGGATTCGGTTGAAAGAAGGGTTAAAGGTTATGTCATTATGTTTTTATTGCTTGAGACGGGGATGAATGGGGTTTTTTGCGCACTTGATATGTTTCTTTTCTATGTCTTCTGGGAAGTGATGTTAATCCCGATGTATTTCATAATCGGAATTTGGGGTGGTGAGAATAGAATTTATGCTGCGGTTAAATTTGTAATTTACACAATGGTTGGAAGCTTGCTGATGCTTGTTGCTATAATTGCGCTTGGTAATTTCGCAGCTCAGATGAACGGTCAATTTACAGCAAACCTTGAAAAGCTTTATGAGATCGCCCCGAAAATTCCTTTGAAAGCGCAAGCTTTGATGTTCCTTGCTTTTACTTTAAGCTTCGCTATAAAAGTCCCTTTATTTCCATTTCATACCTGGCTTCCTGATGCGCATGTTGAAGCACCAACCGCTGGAAGCGTAATTCTTGCGGGTGTGCTTTTGAAAATGGGAACTTACGGGATTTTGAGATTTTCAATCCCGCTTTTCCCAGATGCGACCTTCATATTTCTGCCGTATATTGCAGTGCTTGCTGTCGTTGGAATAATTTACGGTGCACTTGTTTCTTTTGTTCAACCAGATCTAAAAAAACTTGTCGCTTACTCATCCGTCAGCCACCTTGGATTTGTCGTTCTTGGTTTAATGGGTTTGACGATTGAAAGCGTTCAAGGTGGGTTGATTCAAATGGTAAATCATGGGCTTTCAACTGGGGCACTTTTTATGCTTGTTGGGATGATTTATGATAGAAGACATACACGCATGATTGAGGAATTTGGTGGTTTAGCGCGCATTATGCCAGTTTATGCGACATTTTTTATGATAGTTGCCCTTTCTTCACTTGGTCTTCCGGGTTTGAATGGATTTGTCGGAGAATTTTTGATACTTCTTGGCTCGTTTAAGTCAAAGTTTCTCGGGACTTCGGCTTATGCTGTATTTGCCGGGCTTGGAGTTATACTCGCTGCGGTCTATCTGCTTACAGCTTATCAACGCATATTTTTCGGAAAGGTGACAAAAGCGGAAAATCAAAATTTGAAGGACTTAAATTTAAGAGAAATTATCTCACTTGCGCTTGTTCTCATTTTCATCGTTTGGATTGGGATTTATCCGAACACATTTTTGAGAAAATCGGAACCATCTGTTAAAAAAGTTGTTGAACAAATTGAAAAATATAGAGTTGGTGTTTTTAGAGCTCAGCGATGAAACTTGAAACAAAACGAGGAAGAAGAAATGAGGTTAATCAAAATTTTAATCCTTGCTTTAATTTTTGTCTTTTTCTCCACAAGTGATGTATTTGCAATAGAATACGAGATTTTGCCCGTTAATCCAGTGATGATCGCTCCTTTCATTATTTTACTTCTTGCGATTGCGATCATGCCTTTCATAAATAGACACTGGTGGGAGCATAATTATCCGTTCGTTTCATTTGCGCTTGGTGCTATAACGGTTGTTTATTACTTTTTTATTTTGAAGAACGCTCCTCGTATGATTCACACTGCGATAGAATATGTAAGTTTCATCTCTTTAATTGGGTCTCTTTTCGTTGTCGCTGGTGGAATTCATATAAGGATAAAGGGTAGGTCAACACCTCTTTCAAATGTGATTATGCTTGGTATTGGCGCAGTGATTTCAAATTTATTGGGGACGACAGGTGCATCAATGGTTTTGATAAGACCGTATATAAGGGTTAACAAGTATAGAATTTCTGGTTATCACATCGTCTTTTTTATATTCATTGTTTCAAACATCGGTGGTATGTTAACTCCGATAGGTGATCCGCCGTTGTTTCTCGGGTATTTGAAGGGGGTGCCTTTCTTCTGGGTTATAACCAGGGTTTGGTATATTTGGGCTATGGCTGTTGGACTTGTTCTTTTGGTTTTTTATTTGATTGATAGATACAATTTTAAAAAGTTGCCCGATACGATGGAGCTTGAAATTGAAGCAAAGGGAGAACAAGCGGTTGTTGAGGGCTTACACAATGTTATTTTCTTGTTGATAATTCTTGGCGCTGTTTTCCTTGAGGAGCCAATTCGGGAGATAATTATGATTTCTTCAGCCGTTGCAAGTTATCTTACCACGAAGAGAGAGATTCACGAAAGAAATGATTTTAATTTCATACCGATAAAAGAGGTAGCGATTTTATTTGCTGGAATTTTTGCGACGATGGTCCCGGCGCTTGATTGGCTTGAGCTTAACGCTGAAAAACTCGGCATAACTCATCCAGGGCAGTTTTTCTGGGGAACAGGAATTCTTTCAAGTTTTCTTGACAATGCTCCAACATATCTTAACTTTTTAAGCGCAGCTTTTGGTCTACACGGTTTGAGTGTTGATAACCCAATGCATATGAAAGCGATGCTTGGGATGTTGAATCCGAACGACTTAAGCCATCTACAGGTGCTTCACAATGCAAATGTCTTCCCTGTGACGGAACAGTCCTGGAAGTATGTGCAGGCGATCTCGGTCTCAGCTGTTCTGTTTGGAGCGATGACTTACATAGGCAATGGTCCAAACTTCATGGTCAAATCAATAGCGGAGCAGGCACATATTAAGATGCCGAGTTTCTTCGGTTATATGGTCAAGTATTCTATCCCGATCCTTATACCGATTTTTGCTCTTATTTGGTATCTGTTTTTCAGGGTTTATTGAAAAGTAATTTTTAAGGGAAAAATGAACCTTTATCAGGACTTAATTGGAATTTCACCTGTGGTTGCAGTATCATTGACTGCGTTAGTTGTTGTTTTAATTGAAGCACTTTTAAGAAAAAGTGAAAATGTGAGCTTTTGGGTAAGCATATTTGGACTTTTGGTTTCAGGATATTTGGCAGTTTATACTTATCCTATGTATTCAACGGCGTTTAACGGTATGATGGCTGTTGGTGGTTATGCGAGTTTTTTTGATTTCGTCTTTGTAATCGGTGCGTTGTTGACGATTTTGCTGTCAAAGGATTACCTCGTCAAAAGAAGGGTCAATTACGGTGAGTTTTATGTGATAGTTTTATTTGCTACATCAGGGATGATGTTCCTTGCATCTGGGCTTGACTTGATAATAACTTTTCTTGGGATTGAGTTGATGTCAATTTCGCTTTATGTTCTTTCTGCATTTATTCGCACAGATCCGAAGTCAAATGAAGCTGGTTTAAAATATCTTTTGCTTGGGGCTTTCGCCACAGGATTTTTGCTATTTGGAATTGCTTTTATCTATGGAAGCACTGCTACGACGAATTTAAAAATCATCTCTGCGAATTTTGGAAATTATCAATCGGATTTTTTGTTTTGGTTTGGCGCTGGGCTTATACTTGTTGGTTTTTCGTTTAAAGTCGCAGCTGTTCCTTTCCATATGTGGGCTCCCGATGCTTATGAAGGTGCTCCAACGCCAGCAAGCGGTTTTATGTCAGCGGTTTCAAAAGCGTCAGCGTTTGCTGCATTTGTTCTCGTTTTTATATTCGGGTTCAATGGAGGAAATGAAGAGATAAGAAAAGCAATTGCGCTTATATCTTCTCTTTCAATGATACTTGGCAATGTTATTGCAATCTCACAGACAAACATAAAAAGAATGCTTGCATATTCAAGTATAGCTCATGCGGGTTATATTTTGATCGGACTTGCATCTGCAAATGAAATGGGGAAGCAGGGGATTCTTTATTATTCTTTGGCTTATGTTTTAATGCAAGTTGGTGCTTTTGGTGTTGCTTCAATTGTTGAAAAAGAAGAAGGCAAAGCACTTGAGATAAAAGATTATATTGGGCTTGGGCATAGGAAACCTTTGCTTGGTGTTTTGATGTCAGTTTTTATGTTTGCTTTGACCGGATTTCCACCTTTTGCTGGTTTCGTTGGAAAGTATTATCTTTTCGCTTCCGCTGTTCAAGCGAGTATGACTTGGCTTGCGGTACTTGGCGTTGTTGCAACTCTTGTCTCAGTTTATTACTATTTGAATGTCGTCGTAAATATGTATCTGAAAGAGCCAAGCCCAGAGGTTGCGGTTAATCCAGGCGATATGAAAATTTCGGTTTTTGGGAAAATAGCAATTTTGGGCTCATCTTTTGGTGTCTTTATAATTGGGATTATGCCGAGTTTAGTGATGAGATTTTTTGAAAAATTGTTTTAATTTAAAAGAAAGAACTTGGTGTGATTTATGCTTTTGATTGCAACATCTGAAGAAATGAAAAAGTGCGATAATTATGCGATAGAGACGCTCGGGATCCCGGGAATTTTGCTTATGGAGAATGCCGCTAATGGAGTCGTTGGTTCAATGTTACTTAAATATGGTGGAGTTGTTGGGAAAAATGTTTTTGTTTTTTGTGGCAGTGGTAACAATGGCGGTGATGGGCTTGCTGTTGCAAGAAGGTTGTTCAGTATGGGTGGAAATATCTATATATTCTTGCTTTCCGAACCGGAAAAATTGCGCGGGGACGCAAAATTTAACTATGAGATGGCGCTTAAAATTCAAAAGGCTAAAAGCAAAGATGATGTTTTTGAAATCGTTCAACTTAAAGATGTCAGCGAGTTAAATTATTATCCGCGACCGAATTTGATAATTGACGCTATTTTCGGAACTGGTTTTAAAGGGCGCGTTCAAGGTTTGTTTTATGATGTGATAAATTGGATAAATCAACAGAAGATTTTCACCATTTCAATTGACATTCCATCCGGCTTGGATGCTGATACTGGAGATGTCGGTGATATAGCAGTCAGAGCCGATGTGACAGCAACTATGGGTTTGATAAAAACGGGACTTGTTTTAAACCTCGGGAAAATTTTGCCCGGGAAGGTTTATATAGTTGATCTAAGCATCCCGAGTTTCGTTTATAAGAAGTTCGGGATTAAGACATTTTATGTTGAGCAAGCTGACATAAAGAAAAGGATGCCGTATAGACCTTTTAATGCTCACAAGTATAGTTGTGGGAAAATTTTTGCGCTTGTCGGTTCCCCAGGCTTGACAGGAGCAGCTACAATGTCAACTCTTTCAGCGATGAAAGTTGGCGCTGGTGCAGTTATCGCTGGTGTTCCGGAAAGTTTAGCTCCGATTCTTGAATCAAAATTAACCGAGGTTATGAAACTACCTCTTCCGGAGACAAATGAGCATACAATCGGATGGAATGCGCTTGACTTAATTGAGGAACATATTGATTGGGCTGATGTTTTGATAATTGGTCCTGGGCTTTCAAAAAATTACGAGACGAAGCAGGTAATTTTAAACATTTTGAAGAGGTTAAATAAAAAGGCGGTCATAGATGCAGATGGCTTGAATGCCCTTGTTGACAATTTGAATATTTTGAAAACGCTTAATGCTGAAATTGTCTTAACACCTCATCATGGTGAGTTTTCCCGTCTAACTGATTTACCATTGGAGAAAATCAGGAGGCATAAAATTGATGTTGCGCGGGATTTCGCTATGGAATATAAAGTTGTCCTTGTTTTAAAGGGGGATACAACGGTTGTTGCAACTCCAAATGGAGAGGTTTATGTCAATCCAACTGGAAACCCGGGGATGGCAACCGCTGGAAGCGGTGATGTCTTAACAGGAATGATAGCTGGATTTATGGCGCAAGGATTAAGTGCAGTTGACGCTTCTATTTGTGGCGTTTATCTTCACGGGCTTGCGGGTGATTTGGCTCGCGATAAAATCGGTGAATTGCCTATGATGGCAATGGATATACTTAACATGATCCCCGATGCTATTTCAAAAGTTATGAAAGAAGAGAAGGGGTGAAAAATTTTTTAAGGTATCAATTCCCAGCTCTGGTCTGGATGGGGTTAATCTTTTTGCTTTCTTCAGTCCCGGGGAGATACTTTCCGGAAAAGCCGTTTGATTTGTTTGATAAATTTGTCCATGCGAGTTTGTTTGGGGTTTTGAATTATTTGCTTTATCGTGGGTTTAAGTTTCAGGAGAAAAGTTTCTTCGTGAAAAGTTTTAGCATAGCGATAGCCTTTTTTATCTGTGTTATCTATGCAATTTTTGATGAACTGCATCAGGAATTTGTCCCAGGGAGAAGTCCGGATGCAACGGATGCTATGGCTGATATAATTGGAGCGGGCTTGACTTCTATTTATCTTTTGTTTTACAACTATAAAAACAAAAAATGTTGAAGCGATGTCTTTGAAAATCATCCTAACGACATTTTTAGCAATTTTTCTCGCTGAGCTTGGAGATAAAACACAACTGGCTGTCTTGACTTTATCCGCTCAGACAAAAAAACCTATATCTGTTTTTCTTGGCGCTATAATTGCCTTCGCTGTTATAACATTGATCGGCGCAATTGCTGGAAATTTGATTACAAGGTTGATTCCGACGCATATTATAGAAAAAATCGCAGCCATCGCTTTTATCATCATCGGAATTTTGATGTTTTTTGAAAAAATATAAAAGTTGAATTTGCCATGTTTGGAAAACTTGGTTTTAAAGTCGGGCATTCAACAAATATCGTCGCTTTAACAGGTTGTACGGTTGTTTTATGTCCGGAGGGAACGCTTGGAAGTTGTTATGTTAGCGGGAATGCTCCCGGGAGCAGGGAGCTTGAGCTTTTATCACCTGATATGACGGTTTCAGAGGTTCATGCGGTTGTGTTAACTGGAGGCAGTGCTTTTGGGCTTGCAAGCGCAGATGGGGTTGTCCGTTATCTTGAAAGCAACGGAATTGGGTATCAAACCCCTTGGGCAAAAATTCCTATTGTCCCTTGCGCAGTTGTTTATGACTTAAATGTGGGAAATCCAAATGTTAGACCCACCGCTGAGGATGGCTACAAAGCGTGTTTAACTGCAAGTAGCGATTTTGAAACTGGTCTCGTTGGTGCTGGAACTGGCACGACAGTCGGAAAATGGGCTGGGTTTGATTACAGGATGAATGGGGGACTTGGTTTTTCAATCGTTCAGGTTGACGATTTAATAGTTTCAGCAATAGCGGTTGTGAATTCCGTTGGAGATGTCGTTGATGAAAATGGGAAGATAATCGCCGGCGCAAGAAAAGATGCTAAATTCCTTGGTGAAGAAGTGAAATTTAGATTCGCAACCCAAAGGAGAATTCAATTTGGGACGAACACCACGCTTGCTTGTGTTATGACAAATGCGAAATTGACGAAGCTTGAAGCATATAAAGTTTCAAAGCGAGCTGATGCCGGGATTTCAAGGGCTATAAGACCAGCGCATACAAGCTATGATGGCGATGTCGTCTTTACGCTTTCAACGGGTCAGATTGAGACCGAGTTTGAAATTGTTGCTGAGCTTTCTGCCTATGTTGTAGCTGAGGCGATAAGGGATGCGGTAAAGAAGTCAAATCAAGAGTTTTAACATCGCTTGAAATTTTTAATTCAGTTTCCGAAATTATTTAAAAGTCAAAAACAAAATTTGAGGTTCAAAATGAAGGAGATGATTTTCTTATCTTTGATTCTTCTCGTCGTGTTTGCCGGGGTTGTGACCTCGGCTGAGAAAAAGGGAAAGTTTAAAGGTGTTGAAGTTACTTGGCTTGGGCATGCAGCTTTCCTTTTGAAGTCGCCAAACGGTAAAGTTATTTTAATTGATCCTTGGCTTGATAATCCGAAAGCGCCTGAATCCGCGAAGGAAATTTCAAAAGTTGACTTGATACTTTTAACTCACGGACACTTTGACCATGTTGGTTCTGCGCCAGAACTTGCGAAGAAAACAGGTTCAAAGGTTGTCTGCATATTTGAAGTGTCAAGATATTTAGCTAAACAAGGTGTGGCTGAAGAACAATTAATTGGGATGAATTATTCTGGTACCGTCAATGTTGATGGGATTAAAGTTACAATGGTTCCAGCGGTTCATAGCTCGGGAATTTCAGATGGTAATAATATAGTTGAGGGTGGGAATCCAGCTGGTTTCATCGTTGAGTTTGAAAATGGATTTAAAGTTTATCACACCGGTGACACGGGTTTATTTGGCGATATGGACCTTATAGGGAAACTTTACAAGCCAGACCTTATGCTTGTTTGCATTGGCGGTCATTTCACCATGGGTCCAAGGGAAGCAGCTGAGGCGATAAAACTTGTTAAGCCCAAGTTTGTTATCCCCATGCATTATGGAACTTTCCCTATACTTGCTGGGACGCCAGCGGAGTTAAAAAAGTATTTGCCTGCGGATTTGAAGAAATCTGTCATTGAGTTAAATCCTGGTGAGACGGCTAATTAACATTTGTTGAAAACAAAAATTTGATTTAAATGGGAAGGAAGATTGTTTTAAGTGGGATGAGACCTACAGGTAAACTTCATCTCGGACATTTAGTTGGTGTCCTTGAAAATTGGGTTGATCTACAAAAAAATCATAACTGCTTTTTTCTCATAGCTGATTATCACGCTTTGACGACAAATGTAGATACTTCGGGGATTTATGAGAACTCAATTGAGATGTTGATAGATTGGCTTGCTTCTGGTATAGACCCTGAAGTGAGCCCTGTTTTCAGGCAGTCACAGGTTAAAGAACATGCTGAGTTGCACTTGATATTTTCAATGCTTATAAGTGTTTCGCGACTTGAAAGAAATCCAACATTGAAAGAGCAGGTGAGGGACCTTCAACTTGACAATATAACTTATGGTCATCTCGGTTATCCTGTTTTACAAGCTGCTGATATTTTGCTTTACAAAGGGGAACTCGTTCCAGTTGGCGAGGACCAACTCCCGCATGTTGAGATAACAAGAGACATTGCAAGGCGTTTTAATCAGGTCTATGGAGAGGTTTTCCCTGAGCCAGAACCTCTTCTCACGGAATTCGCACGACTTCCAGGTCTTGATGGAAAGAGAATGAGTAAATCGCTTGGAAATACTATCTTGATTTCCGATCCATCTGATGAAATCAAAAGTAAAATGAAAAAAGCATTTACAGACCCACAAAAAATTTACAAAGGCGACCCTGGAAGACCAGATATATGTCTTGTTTTCACTTATCACAAGAAATTCAATCCCGATGAAGTCCCTGAAATAAGGAAGGGTTGTGAATCGGGTCAGCTTGGTTGTGTTGAGTGTAAGGCAAGATGTGCTGAAAAAATAATTGAATTTTTAAGACCGATCCAAGATAAGCGGAAGTATTTTGAATCGCATAGAGAAGAGGTGAAGGAGATTTTAGCATCCGGGGAGGAAAGGGCGCGCATAGTTGCGCAAAAGACCATGGATGAAGTTCATAAAGCAATGAAGATGGGATAGGGAATGAAATACAAAATTAAATTGCCGTATTTTGAAGGACCGCTTGACCTTCTCTTGTTTTTCGTCAAGCGTGACGAACTTAACATCTACGACATCCCGATCGCTAAGATAACAAGGGAATTTCTTGAATACATTCATCTTATGCAGATGCTTGACCTTGAAGTTGCGAGCGAGTTTATAGTTATGGCATCAACTCTCATGCAGATAAAGGCGAAGATGCTTTTACCAAAGCCAGAAGTTGAAAGTGAAGAAGAGGAAGAAGATCCAAGGGCTGAGCTTGCAAGGCGACTCGCTGAATATAAAAAGTTTAAAGAACTTGCCTCTGAATTTAGTAAGATGGAAGATGAAGCGGGAAAGATTTTTTACAGGGGCTATTTTAAAAATGACGCAAGGGATTATTTTGATGGAGATGAGGAGTTCTTAAAGGATGTTTCGCTTTTTGACCTTTTGACTGCGTTTAAGAGAGCGCTTGAAGGCGCAAGGGAAGCGGTTTATCACGAAATTGAGACGCAAAATTATAAAGTTGAGGACGAGATGGAAAATATACTCAATAGATTGAAGTTCAAGCGTAAGTTTTCCTTCAATGAGATAATTGATTCATATGTTGAAAAGGCGAGGATAATTGTCGCTTTCCTTGCTTTGTTGGAGCTTGCGAGGTTGAAGAAGATAAGAATTTCGCAAGAAGAGGTTTTTGGTGAACTTATAATTGAGGATGCCTCTCAGGGGTGGATGGTGAACGCAATTTAAAACAAAATCAACCTGCTTCAGTGGGAAATTTAAAATCAATAGTTGAAGCTTTGATATTCGCATCGGATGTGCCATTGAGCTTGAAGCAGATTAAAGAAATAATCGACGAGCCCTCAAAGAAATTTCTTTCAGAGAACGGTTCTTCAACCATAACTGAAGAAGATGTTAAGAAGGCGATAGATGATTTGAATCTAGAGTATTCCGAGAGAGGTTCGTCTTTCAGGATAATTGAAATTGCTGGTGGTTATCAATTTGCTACTTTGCCTGAATTTGCTAAGTGGGTTGGGAAACTTTTCAAAGAAAGGAGCAAGAAGAAGCTTTCACAAGCTGCTCTTGAAACGCTTGCGATAATAGCGTATAAACAACCGATAAGCAAGCCCGAAATTGAATCAATTCGTGGCGTAAATGTTGACCATGTGATTAAAAACCTGCTTGAGAGGAAACTCATAACGATAGTTGGACGAGCTGAAACCATTGGAAGACCTCTTCTTTATGGGACGACGCGAGAGTTTTTGAAGTATTTCGGTTTGAAAAATTTATCCGATCTTCCGAAACCAACTGAAATTGAAGAGATTATATCTGGAGACGACGAGCAATGAGCGGGAAAGAACTTATACGGCTTAATAAATATCTTGCTATGTGTGGTGTTGCTTCAAGGAGGAAAGCCGATGAGTTAATTAAGCAAGGTAGAGTTTCAGTAAATGGTGAAGTTGTGACACAGCTTGGGGTTAAAATTGACCCCAAGAGAGACAGGGTAATGGTTGATGGAAAACCAGTTAAAATGACGGAGAAATTAGTTTATATTGTTTTGAACAAGCCCAAGGATTGCATTACTACCGTGAAAGATGAAAAAGGACGAAGAACAGTCCTTGACCTTGTCAAGGTTAAAGAGAGGATTTTCCCTGTCGGACGGCTTGACAGAAATACGACAGGGGTCTTAATCTTAACGAACGATGGAGAGCTTGCTTATCGTTTGATGCACCCAAGATACAAAGTTGAAAAAGCTTATAAAGTTGCGCTTGATAAACCTATAAAGATGGAGGACATTGAAAAGTTAAAGCGCGGGATAATGCTTGATAGCAGAAAAACATCAGCTTGCGAGATTTATATTTTGCCTAACAGCGAGAATAAAGAACTTGGGATTGTAATCCGTGAAGGAAGATATAGACAAATAAGGAGGATGTTTCAACGCTTGGGATATAAAGTTCAAAAGCTTCACAGGGTCAGCTTTGGCGGGATAACAGTTAGTGGGATGAAACGAGGCGAGTGGAGATATTTAACGGATAAAGAAATAAAAAAATTAAAACGCCTTGTTGGTCTTGAAAAATAAATCTTTTGGGAGTAATGAAACGAAATCTAATTCTTCTTCCATTGCTTCTTTATTTTTACTCTTGTGCTTCCGCACAAAAAGTTGTTGAATCAGAAACACCTTCCGAAATAAAAACGGAAATTTCTTATTTTGAGGAAACATCATTAAGTAGATTAAGGGATGAACTTAATCAAATTTTTTCCGATCCAAATTTTTCAAACGCATATTGGGGTGTTGTCATTCAATCGCTTGAAACGGGCGAGTATTTTTACAGGTTGAATGAGCATAAAAGTTTTATACCAGCTTCAAATATGAAATTGTTTACAACAGCAGTTGCTCTTATAAAACTTGGTCCTGATTTCAAATACAAGACAAGTGTTTATACGGATGGTGAGATAAAAAATGGTGTCTTAAATGGAAATTTATTCGTCCGTGGAAGTGGCGACCCAACAATTTCAGGTAGGTTTAACAATGGGGATGTGATAAAAACATTCAAGGACTGGGCTGATAGCTTGAAAAATCTCGGGATAAGGGAGATAAATGGGGACATAGTGGGTGATGATAATTATTTTGATGATCAATACATGGGCACTGGCTGGGCATGGGATGATGAAACATATTGGTATTCGGCGCATATAAGTGCCTTGTCATTTAATGATAACTGTGTTGATTTTGAGATTAGACCCGGGAAAAAAATCGGCGATACAGCAATTGTGTTGCTTACCCCGAACACAAGCTATGTTAAGGTTGTAAATCGCGTTTTAACAGTTCATAGAGATAGCACGACCCAGATTGATTTCTTCAGAATCCCAGGGACAAACATAATAAATATCTTCGGGAGAATAAGTTTGAAGACGGGCTCGTATAAGGAATCAATCTCAATTCATAATCCGACGCTTTACACTGTAACTGTTTTTAAGGAAGTGCTTGAATCAAAAGGTATAAAGGTTAACGGCAAACCGATTGACATTGATGATACAAATCTTTCACCGAATTATGATGAAATGAAGGTTCTTGCTTCTTATGAGTCGCCCCCTTTGAGTGAAATAATAAAGGTGATAAACAAGCGGAGTCAGAATTTTTATGCTGAGCAAGTTTTCCGAACGCTTGGTAAAATTTTTGGTGGAGAGGGTTCAACGCAAAAGTCGGTTGAAGTTGTTAAAAATGCACTCGCGCAAATGGGTATCGCCCCTGAATCAATATCAATTTACGATGGTTCTGGTCTTTCAAGGTTAAATCTTGTGACGCCGTTTCAAATTTTGACGCTTTTAAACTATATGTACAGACAGGAGTATTTTTCCTATTTTTATGAATCGTTGCCAATTGCTGGTGTTGATGGGACGCTTGAGACAAGGATGAGGAAAACGAAAGCACAAGGAAATGTTAGAGCCAAGACCGGTTATGTTCAATATACGAGGTCGCTTTCAGGATATGTGAAAACCTTGGATGGGGAAATCGTTGCTTTTGCGATGATGGTTAATAATTATCTTGTTCCTGTATCTACGGCGAATATGGTTCAAGATATTGTGTGTCAGCGTTTGGCTAACTTTTCAAGGACAAAATGAAAAAGGGCGGGATTGACCCGCCCTCTTTCACTTTAACGCTGATCAATTGGAATATAGGTTTGATCCATAGGACCGATATATTCTGCTCTCGGTCTGTAAATTCTATTATCCGAGAGTTGTTCAAGTACATGAGCTGTCCATCCGGTGATACGGCTGACAGCGAAGATTGGTGTATAAAGGTCAAGCGGTATCCCCATATAGTAATAAACCGAGGCAGAATAGAAATCAACATTTGGCCAGACGCCTTTCTCTCCGAACTCTTTAACCCAGAGTTCTTCAATTCTTGCTGACATCTCATACCATTTCGTATTCCCAAGCTTTTCACCGAGCATCTTTGAGTATTTCTTTAGAATCAAAGCCCTTGGGTCCATTGATTTATAAACTCTGTGTCCGAAACCTTCAAGTTTTCTCTTTTCTTCAATTGCTTTCTTAACGAAATCATCAACCTTTGAGAGTTCACCTATCTCAAGTAGGTATTTCATCACTTCCCTATTAGCGCCACCGTGCAACGGACCTTTCAGAGTGCCAATGGCTGATGTTATGGCTGAATACATATCTGTAAGTGTTGAAATCGTGACTCTTGCAGAGAAAGTTGATGCGTTCATCTCATGCTCAGCGTGTAGTATCAATGCCACATCCATGATTTTTGCGAAAAGCTCGTCGGGTTCTCCCCCCTTCAACATGTAAAGAAAATTTGTCGCTATGTTAAATTCCTTGTTCGGCTTTATCGGTTCCTTTCCATTTCTTATCTGTTCCCAAGCTGCTACGATTGTTGGGAACTTAGCTGTAAGTCGCAGTGCCTTTCTCCTATTTGCTTCAAGTGAATTGTCATTTCTTTCAGGATCAAAAAGTCCAAGGAATGACACAGCGGTCCTAAGGACATCCATCGGGTCTGAATCCTTCGGCATAAGCTTCATCACGGTGATAAGACTGTCAGGAATTTCATATTCGGAGCGGATGGCTTTTACGAATTCATCGTATTCATCTTTTTTCGGCAGGCGATAATTCCACAACAAGAAGGCAACTTCTTCAAAGTTTGAATGTTCAGCTAAATCTGCAATGTCATAGCCAAGATAAAGAAGCTTGCTTCTTTTTCCATCAATAAAGCAAAGCTTCGTCTGGTTTGCTATGACATTTTCTAATCCCTTTACATAGGTGGGTTGTGTTGTTTGTGCCTGGGACATGGCTTTTTACCTCCTTTTAATTTTGGTTTGTATGTGCTTTGGGTTTAACTCTGTTCCCCGTAAAATTAGTGTGTCTAAAGCCAAAAAACATAACTTTCTTCAAAATTTAATTATATTCATATCCTCATTTCTAATGTAAAAATAAAAACTTTGAAATTCAAATTAATCACCCGGGATCTTGATTAATCTTTGAAAAATGTGTAAAATTAAAGCAAAAAGACCTGCAAAGCGATGAAAAAATTGTTGTGCTTTGTCCTTGCCCTTTTATTTCTTTTCTTCAATTTTTCCGATTCAGCTTCAAGACGACCTGTGAAAGGTTTTAACGGTATGGTTGTTTCCTCTGATTCGCTTGCCACACGGGTTGGCGTTGAAATTTTAAAAAAAGGTGGAAATGCGGTTGATGCAGCTGTTGCCGTTGGATTTGCACTTGCTGTGACATATCCGCAGGCAGGAAATATCGGAGGGGGTGGGTTTATGGTTATAAGAATGGCAAATGGTGAGACGATCACAATTGATTTCAGGGAAAAGGCACCAATGAAAGCAAGTGAAGATATGTTTCTTGATGAAAATGGGAATTTTGTCCCGGAGAGAAGTCAAATCGGTCATCTTTCGGTGGGGGTTCCAGGTTCAGTTGCTGGTTTATTGCTCGCCCTTGAAAAGTATGGCACGATGTCAAGAAAAGAAGTTCTTAAACCTGCAATTAAACTTGCTGAGAAAGGTTTCATTGTAAATGAGGGGCTCGCAAATGCTTTTAAAAATGCTTTTGAACATTTCAAAAAATTCCCATCCACAATGAAATATTTCTCAAAGAACGGACAACCATACAAAGCTGGTGACCGTCTTGTACAAAAAGATCTTGCCAAGGTTTTGAAGCTTATCAGAGATAAAGGTCGCGATGGATTTTACAAGGGTAGGGTTGCGGACTTGATAGTTGAAGAGATGAAACGCGGTGGTGGTTTGATAACATATGAAGACCTTGAGAATTATCAACCTGTCTTACGAAAACCCGTTGTTGGCAATTATCGCGGATATGAAATCATATCAATGGGTCCGCCAAGTTCAGGAGGCGTTTGCCTAATTGAACTTTTGAACATACTTGAAAATTTTGACCTGAAAAAATACGGTTTTGGCTCCTCATATACAATTCATTACCTTGTTGAAGCTATGAGGAGAGTTTATGCGGATAGGGCTGAGTATCTCGGTGACCCGGATTTCGTCCAAATTCCCCTTGATAAGCTGCTTTCAAAAGAGTATGCGAAAGAACTTGCAAGTGAAATTGATACCTTTTTTGCTACTCCAAGTTCAAGAATCATACGCTCCGTTTCACCGACTTCTGAAGGAGTTCATACAACACATTATTCTGTTGTTGATAGATGGGGAAATGTCGTTGCAGTTACGACAACGATCAACAGTTATTTCGGTTCAATGGTCGCCGTTGATGGGGCTGGATTTTTCCTTAACAATGAAATGGATGATTTCAGCGCAAAACCCGGTGCTCCAAATCAATTTGGATTGCTCGGGAGCAAAGCGAATTCAATCCAACCTGGGAAGAGAATGTTAAGTTCAATGACTCCGACAATAGTTTTAAAAAATGGGAAACCATTTCTCGTCCTTGGTTCTCCTGGTGGTTCTACGATTATAACATCTGTGCTTCAAGTCATTTTAAATGTAATTGATTTTGGTATGAACATTCAAGAAGCCGTTGATTCACCGAGGATTCATCATCAATGGTATCCCGATCAGATATTTTTTGAGAGAAGAGGTTTGCCAAGGGATGTAATTGAAAACCTTGAAAAGAGAGGACATAAACTTGTTGAAAGGGATGGCTATCAAGGTGAGGTTCAAGCGATTTTAATTGATGAAAATGGCGTTAAATATGGGGCGGTTGATCCACGCGGTTATGGTTTAGCAATGGGTTATTGACAATAATAAAATTGGTTTTCAAGGTGTTTATGAATCTTTATAAAATTTTTCGTTTTGTCATTAAAGCGATTTCTACACCGTTGGCATTCCTTGTTTTATTTTTCGTCGTTTCAATGTTCGTTTATAAAAACCTTGAAAAAGATATAACTTGGATTGACGCTTTTTTCTGGATAACTCATCCGCACGCTATTTCTGAACATAGAAGTAATGAGACGAAGATATTTGCTTTTATTGTTTATGTTGGGATTTTGTTTTTTCAGGTTTGGTTCATTGAAAGAATACTTGTCAATGTTTTCAGTGGTGAATTAAAAATTTTGTGGAGGAAAAGGATGAGCGAGGTAGCAATTTCAAAATTGAAGGAACACTATATAATTTGCGGTTACGGGCAAGTTGGGAGAACCGTCGTTGATGAACTTATAAAGTTAGGATTACCCTTTGTTTTAATTGAAACAAACGAGAGCATAGTTAGGGAGCTTCTAAAAGAGGGTTTAAATGTAATTCACGGTGATGCGAGGCGAAGGAGCGTTCTTTTAAGCGCTGGGATAGAACAGGCGAAGTTTATATGTACCTTGATTGATAACGATGCTGATAATCTTTACATAACGATAACAGCGAAAATGTTGAATCCGAAGATAAAGGTTATTTCAAGAGCTGGAAATTTAAGGTATGCTGAGGCGATGAAAGGCGCCGGAGCCGATGAGGTTGTCGTCCCAGAGTATGAAGGTGGGATGGTTGTCGGAAGGATAATAAGTAGGTATGAGAAATTAAAGGGTTTGTAAAAATAAATTTGTAAAGATGGCATTGAAGATACTTCTTTTATAAAACGCAGGAGAAAAATGGGTTTGAGTTCTAAAAAGTTCAGAGGTGAAATGGCTTGTTGATATGATTGAGCCGAAAATCTCAAATCTTGAAAGCGAAGCCTCTGAAATGGAGGAAGGAGAAACAGCGAGTATTGATTCAACGCTTGAGGATGAGATTTGGAATATAATTTATGAGCGTACGCTCTTGAATTCAAGAAAGCAATTCACCCAGATAAAAAATAAAAATGGGGATATCAGAAGGATTTTGATTTTCCCCAATACAACAACTTATAGATTCTCCCGAAAGGTCAGGGGGGATTGTAACTTTAAGCGGGTTGGGATGTAAATTTGGAATTTCGTTTTGGTTTTTTTATATTTTTAAAAAACCAAATTAGTGGGCTTTACGACCCACTATTTTTTTTGATTATGTTAAATCTTGAAGAGTTAAAGTCCAAGCTAAGAGAGATAATTGTTCCAATAGTTGAAAATTCAGGTGCGTATCTGGTTGATCTTAACTTAAAGGGAGTCGGGAAAAAGTTAACTCTTGAGGTTTTCGTTGACACTGACGATGGGATAACGATAAACGAGTGCGAGAAGATAAGCAAGTTAATTTCTGATGCGCTTGATGTTTATGACCCAATCCCTGGGAGTTATCGTCTTGAGGTTTCATCTCCTGGGGTTGGAAATCCATTTAAGGTTAAGAGGCAGTATATAACGAATATTGGGAGATTTCTTCGGGTTAAGTATCTGCGGGAGGACTCTCAGCAAGTGGTTGAAGTAATGGGGCGTCTTGTGTCAGCGGACGATGATAAAATTGAGCTTGAATTAAAGGATGTGAAAATCATTTTGAGATATGAGCAAATAATTGAGGCAAAAACAGAAATCGTTTGGTAAAATAAATTTTTTAGTTGTCATGAATCGTGAAATAGTTGAAGCATTTACGCAACTTGCTAAGGAGAAAAAAGTTGAAAAGGAAAAGATAACATTCATTCTTGAGGATGTGTTCAGAACGCTCATCAAAAAGAAGTATGGTGAGGACGCCGAATATGAACTTATTGTTAACTTAGATAGAGGCGATATTGAAATTTATTTGGTTAAAGACATCGTTGATGTTGTGACAGATCCGTTAAGGCAGATCTCGGTGCAGAAGGCGAAGGAGTTTGACCCGACGCTTGAGGTTGGTGAAAGGTTCCCTGATAAGATTGAGTTGAAAGATTTCGGATTGAGGTTGATTTCGCAGGCGAAGCAATTGTTTATTCAGAAGTTAAGTGAGTTTGAGCGCGACTCAATTATGAGGGAGTATGAACAGCACAGGGGCGAGATATTAATAGGTGAAATTTATCAGGTTTACCTTGGCAAAGATAATAAGCCAGAGTTGGTTTTGCTTATGCATAATAAGAATGAATTAATGTTGCCGAAAAGTGAGATGATCCCGGATGAAAGATATAGGAAGAACGAAAGTTTAAGGGTTCTTGTTAAGGAGGTTAAGCCACCCAATCCAAAGGATGCAAAAAGGGGCGATAGTCCGCAGATTATTGTTTCAAGGGCTGATCCTCAATTTCTTGTTAAATTGTTTGAGCTTGAAATCCCCGAAGTTTACGATGGTGTCGTTGTGATAAAAAATGTTGCGAGAATTCCAGGTAAGAAATCAAAAGTCGCAGTTGCATCAACAGATGAAAGGGTTGACCCAGTTGGCGCTTGTGTTGGTATGAAGGGAGTTAGAATTCATTCAATAGTCAAGGAACTTAACAATGAAAACATAGATGTCATCGCTTACAGCGATGACCCAGCTATCTTCATCGCAAGGGCTTTACAGCCAGCAAAACCAAAAGCTGTTGAAATAGACAAGGAGAAAAGGAAAGCCATTGTTTATGTCCCACCAGAAGAAATTTCAACAGCTGTTGGGACGGAAGGCATTAATGTTAAACTGGCATCGGAGTTGACTGAGTATGATATTGAGATAGTCGGAACGGAGGGTGAGAAAAAGGATGTCCAAAAAATTGTCCGTTTGTCCGATTTGAAAGATCAAATAGGTGAGGAGATTTATCAGCGTTTGAAAGATGCGGGAATTGAAACCAATAGGGATTATTTAGCCCTTTCAGATGACAACATAAAATCAATTCTTTCCGGTTTGCCAAATGTTGATGATAAAAAAATAAAGAGATTGAGAAACATAATAAGAAAAGCGTCTAGGTAAGATAAAATGCCAAAAAGGATATATCAAATAGCGAAGGAATTGAATATCTCTTCAGACGAGCTTGTGAGCTTTTTACAAAAACAGGGATTTTCAGAGGTTAAGAATCATATGGCTTTGGTTGACGACAAAATGCTTGAGGTGATAGATAAACACTACAAGCATGAAAGAGAGCTTGCTGAGCGTCAAAGGAGAAAAAGAGAAACATTTGAGAAAGCTACAAAAGTTGAAGAGCCCAAGGTTGAACCTGTGGAAGGTGGTAAAGTTGGAATAGTTGAATCTGGGGGAGAGAAGAAAGAAACAATTATTGAAGTTGTTCAGGTTGAAGAAGTTACGCAAGGATCGGAGTTGGCTCAGGAAATCGCACCAGTAGTTGAACCGAGAGTTGAACAAGAAGTTAAACAGGAAGTTAAAACCGAAGAAGAAGTTAAGACGGAAATCGCAGATACGCCTGTTTTAGAAAAGGAACAAGAGAAAGTAGAGCAGAAACCGATTGAGGAATTGGAGCAAAAGAAGCATGAACCGACAGAAGGTTTGGTTTATGTTGATATGGGTGAGGATAGGAAGAAGAAGAGAGAAGAAGATAGATTTGAAAGGAAGGGCAGGAGGGAGAGAGATAGAAGACGAAGGAAATTCAAAGAGGAAAGGAAGCGGGTAGGGGAAACGAAGAGGAAAGAGAAAGAAACAAAAGAAGTTGTTCATGCTCCTGAGGTTGAGGTAAAGAAGGATGAAACGAGAAAGAAAAAGCAATTAAAGGAAAAGGAAGAAAGGAGGAAAGCATTTGAGTTTGAGGGCGAGATAAAAAAGCCAATTAAAAAAGCAAAACGCAGTAGGATTGAGCTTGATGAGGATGAAATTTTGAGAAGAATTGATCAGACATTGGCTGAGATTGAGGATTCAGGACCAGATATAAGGGAAATAATAAAGAAACGCAAGAAAAAGGAAAGGCAGGAGAAGGAAGAGAAGAAGATTGAGCAAATTGAACGCGAAAAGAGAAAGATTAAAGCTGCGGAGTTTATTACCGTTAATGAACTTGCGAATATAATTGGGGTTCCGGCAAGTGAGATAATCAAGAAATGTCTTAACCTTGGGCTTGTTGTTTCAATTAATCAACGACTTGATTTTGATACGATAACTTTGATAGCGAGCGATTACGGATTTGAAGTTGAAAAAGCTGAAGAATATCTTGAAGATATAATTGAGGAAGAACCAGATCGTCCAGAGGACCTTGAACCCAGACCTCCTGTTGTCACAATCATGGGACATGTTGACCACGGTAAGACAACACTTCTTGATTATATAAGACAGAGCAATATCGTTGCAGGTGAAGCTGGAGGTATAACTCAGCATATAGGAGCATATCAAGTTACACTGCCTAATGGCAAGCAAATTACATTTATTGACACCCCAGGTCATGAGGCGTTTACAGCTATGCGTGCGCGCGGGGCTCAGGTGACGGATATAGTTGTTCTTGTGGTTGCTGCGGATGATGCGGTTATGCCACAAACAGTTGAAGCAATTAACCACGCACTTGCTGCAAATGTCCCGATAATCGTTGCTATAAATAAAATTGATAAACCAGAGGCAAACCCAGATAAAATTAAACAACAACTTGCAGAAAGGGGAATTCTTGTTGAGGACTGGGGTGGGAAATACCAGTGCGTTGAAATATCGGCAAAATATGGAAAGAATGTTGATCTTTTGCTTGAGAAGATTTTGCTTGAAGCTGAAATTATGGATCTAAAAGCGAACCCAAAGAAAAAAGCTCGTGGTGTTGTAATTGAATCAAAACTTGACAAAGGACGCGGTCCTATTGGAACTGTCCTGGTGCAAAACGGAACATTAAAAATCGGTGACCCTTTTGTCGCTGGCACAACCTTTGGCAGAGTAAGAGCGATGTTTGATGAACGAGGGAATAAAGTTGAGATCGCAAAACCATCAACCCCAGTTCAAGTGATTGGATTTGATAATCTTCCTGAAGCGGGTGATTCTTTCGTTGTGGTTGAAGATGAAAAAGCAGCTCGTGAGATCGCAAATAGAAGAAGTCAATTGAAGAGGGAACAAAGATTTAGGCAATTGAGGGCTGTTTCGCTTGATAAGCTCTCAGAGCAAATCAAAGAGGGCAAGGTTAAGGAATTGCCTATTATCATAAAAGCAGATGTCAACGGTTCAATTGAAGCGCTCTCTGACTCACTTATGAAGCTTTCAAATGAAGAAGTGAAAGTTAGGATAATTCACAGAGCAGTGGGTGCTATAAGTGAGTCCGATGTCCTCTTGGCTCAAGCATCCGGGGCTATTATAATTGGTTTCAATGTTAGACCAACATCAGCAGCGAAAAAACTCGCAGAAAGCGAAAATGTTGAGATACGGCTTTACAATATCATTTATAATGTGATCAACGATGTAAAGAGTGCACTTGAAGGAATGCTTGAACCAGAGAGAAGAGAAGAGATACTTGGAACTGCTGATGTAAGGGAGACATTCAAAATTGCGAAAGTTGGGACAGTTGCGGGTTGTTTTGTGACAGAGGGTAAAATTTTGAGAAATGCGAGAGCGCGACTTATAAGAAATGGAATAGTGATTTATGACGGAAAAATCGCTTCTCTGAAAAGATTTAAGGATGATGTCAAGGAGGTTGAAGCTGGACTTGAATGTGGTATAGCGCTTGAAAATTACAACGATATTAAAGTCGGAGATATAATTGAAGCTTATAATATCCTTGAGGTTAAACGAAAACTTGAAGAGGTGAAGAAGATATAGAATTTTTTAAATTAACCGAGGAAAAAATGAGCACTTTTAGACCACAGCGAGTGGCTTCACTTATAAAAGAAGAAGTTTCGGATATCATTTCAAAAGTTCTTGAACATGAGACAGTTGGATTTTGGACTGTGACCGATGTTAAAGTTAGCCCTGACCTTAGGTATGCGAAAATTTACATTAGCATTTACGGTGACAGGGTAACCCAGCAGAACACACTTAGAAAGATTGATTCACTTAAAAAAACGATACGCTCTCGCCTTGGCTCAAGGTTGAGGTTGAGATTTACACCTGAGATTGAATTTTACCTTGACGATACGCTTGAACATGTTGATAGAATTAATGCTCTTTTGAAACAGATTGAAAATCGTGCGAAAGACAATAGCAAGGGTGATGAATCTTCTGGCACAGAGGATAAAGAAGGGTGATATAATTCTAGTTAATAAACCAGCGGGTTGGTCGTCTTATAAAGTCGTTGACAAAGTGAAAAGATGGTTTAAGGTGAAGAAAGCTGGGCATGGTGGAACGCTTGACCCTTTCGCAACGGGTCTTTTGGTTGTTGCTACGGGTAAAAAAACAAAGGAACTTTCAAAAATATCGCAACTTGATAAAGAATATGAGGGAATAATGGAGCTTGGTGCTATTACTTCAAGCTTTGACCCTGAAACTGAGATTGTTGAAAGGCGCCCGCTTGATGGGATAACCGAGGAAAGGATCAAAGATACAGTGAAGTATTTCATCGGGGAGATTGAACAAGTCCCACCGATGTATTCAGCCGTAAAGCATAAAGGTAAGCCACTTTATGAACTTGCGAGGAAAGGTATAGTAATTGAGCGTAAACCAAGAAAGGTTAAAATTTACGATTTTCAAATTCTTGATATAAAACTTCCGCAAGTTTATTTTCGGGTTAGATGCTCAAAGGGAACTTATATAAGATCACTTGTCCATGATTTTGGGGAAAAATTAGGATGTGGAGCGTATCTTAAATCGCTCGTTAGGACTCGGATAGGTGATTTTAAGCTTGATGACGCATTGACGATTGAGGAATTAAAAAAAATTTCAACTGAAAGTGGAAGTAGTAAGGAACATACATAGGATTAGTAAAGATGTAAATTCAATTGTGACTGTCGGTGTTTTTGATGGAGTTCATATCGCCCACCGTGAAATTTTAAAGAGGATGAAAAGGGAAAAAGAGATAACAGGTTCAAGGACAGTTGTTGTGACTTTTGATCCACATCCTCAGGAAATTTTAAAACCCGGTGAAAAGTTTCAAATTTTGACAACGATTGATGAAAGGATTGAGCTTTTAAGCGAATATGAACCCGATGTCATCCTCGTTGTGAATTTTACGCCTGATTTTGCAAATATAACCGCTGAAGTATTTTGTCGTGAGATAATGATGGGTAAAATTGGCTTGAGGAAAGTGATAGTTGGATATAACCATGCCTTTGGTAAAAATAGAGAGGGTAACCCCGAGAAATTGATGGAGTTTGCCAGAAAGTATGGCTTTGAGGTTGAGCTCTTACCTCAGTTTTTAGTTGAAGGTGTTCCTGTGAGCAGTTCAAAGATAAGGTCAATTTTAAATGAGGGGAATGTAAAACTTGCATCTAAATTGCTTGGGCGATATTATTTTATAAATGGAGTAGTTGTTAAGGGAAGTGGACGAGGCAAAGAACTTGGTATACCGACAGCAAACATTGAACCGAATTCAAGAAGAAAACTTATACCTAAAAACGGTGTTTATGTTGTGAAGGTGACATTGGATAAAAGAAGTTATTTTGGAGTTATGAACATTGGATATAGACCGACATTTGAACTTGACAGTGAAAGGGTGCTAGAAGTTCATATATTGGGTTTTAATGAGGAGATTTATTTCAAGCATATAAAGATTGAGTTCATTGATAGGTTGAGGGATGAGATAAAGTTTTCATCACCGCTTGAACTTGTAAGACAAATTGAAATTGACAAAAGTAAAGCTATTGAATTGATTGAAAGGGAGTTTTCCGTAGAAGAAGTTTCAAATTTAAAGAAAATTTAAAACAAAAAAATCTCGGAGGATATGCCATTGACAAGCGAGCAAAAAAGAGAACTCGTTAAAAAGTACGGTAAACACGAAAAAGATACAGGTTCCCCTGAGGTTCAGATAGCGATATTAACTGCCAGAATCAATCAGCTTGGTGAACATTTTGAGAAGCATCCCAAGGATAAACATTCAAGGATGGGGTTGATGAAAATGATCGGTAAGAGGAGACGATTGTTGAGATATCTTGAACGCACAAATTATGAAAGTTACAAGAGAATTATTGAAGAGCTTAATTTGAGAAAATAAAAAATTAAAGGGTGGTGACGGGTTCTATGTCGTATCTTAAAAGGGAAATTGAAATAGGAGGTAAGATTTTATCTTTTGAAATTGGTAAGTATGCCAAGCAAGCGGATGGATCTGTAATGGTGAGATATGCTGACACGATGGTTTTAGCGACTGCGGTTGCAGAAAATGAGCCTAGGGAGGACATTGATTTTATGCCTCTTTCCGTTGAATACAGGGAGAAGACATCGGCAGCTGGTAAAATTCCAGGTGGTTTTGAGAAAAGGGAGGGAAAGCCAACAGAAAAAGAAATTTTATCGGCGCGTTTAATTGATAGGGCGTTGCGTCCGCTTTTCCCAAAGGAATTTAAATGTGAGACACAAGTAACAGTTACAGTTTTTTCTTTTGACCTTGAAAATGACCCTGATGTAATTGGTGGTATTGCAAGTTCAATGGCACTTATGATTTCGGATATCCCTTGGAATGGTCCAATAGCTGAAGTGAGGGTTGGCAAGATTGATGGTCAATTTGTTATAAACCCAACGATTTCCCAACTTGACAAGAGTGAGCTTGATCTTGTAGTTGCTGGGACGATTGATTCAATAGTTATGGTTGAGGGAGAGGCGAAGGAAATTTCTGAGAAGGATATGGTTGAGGCAATAAAGTTTGCTCACGAGTATATTAAAAAGATTTGTGAAGTGCAAATTGAAATTGCTAAAGAAGCAGGGAAACCAAAAAGAGAACTCGTAAAAGAGAAAATTCCAGAACGCATTGTTAACGATGTCAAGGAAATAGCTGAACCGAGGATAAAGGAACTTAACAGGACTCCTCTTAAGAAGCTTGAGCGTAAGGAAAGAATGGATGCGATTTTGCTTGAGACGATTGAAACACTCAAGCAAAGATATATGAGTGAGTTTGTTTTGGATGAGTCGGGGAATCAAATTCCTCTCATCAATCTTTATCCAAAGCTTGAATTTTGGGTGAAGCAGGTGGTTGAGGAGATAGAGCGACTTGATATGAGGTATATGGTTTTACGGGAAGGTAGGAGAATAGATGGGCGTGGTTTAAATGATATTAGACCGATTACAGCTGAGGTTGGTGTCTTACCAAGAACTCATGGCTCAGCGTTGTTCACGCGTGGGGAGACACAGTCGCTTGCAACTGTGACGCTTGGGACGAAGATGGATGAGCAGTTGATTGATGGTTTATTGCCCGAGTATACAAAAAGGTTTATGCTCCATTACAATTTCCCGCCGTTCTCCGTTGGTGAAGTTGCACCTTTCAGAGGCCCGAGTAGAAGGGAAATCGGGCACGGGAACCTTGCTGAAAGAGCATTGAAAAATTTGATACCGTCGGAGGAGGAATTCCCTTATACAATAAGGGTCGTCTCGGACATCCTTGAGTCAAACGGTTCATCGTCAATGGCGACCGTTTGTTCAGGCACGCTTGCCTTGATGGATGGTGGAATTCCTTTGAAAAAACATGTCGCTGGGATTGCGATGGGGCTTGTAAAGGAAGGGGAAGAAGTTGCGATTCTGACCGATATACTTGGGAATGAAGATCGGCTTGGTGATATGGATTTCAAAGTTGCTGGAACAAGGGATGGAATAACGGCATTTCAAATGGATATAAAGATAAGCGGAATAAGCTATGAGATTTTTGAGCGTGCCCTTGAACAAGCAAAAGAAGCGAGGATGAAAATTCTTGATATACTTGAAAAAACAATCCCAGGGCCAAGACCTGAGATATCACCCTATGCACCGCGACTTATCACTACGAGGATTCCCGTTGAGATGATTGGATGGGTTATAGGTCCAGCTGGGAAAAACATCAAAATGATGAAGCAAGAATTTGGTGCTGAGGTTTTCATAGAAGATGATGGGCTTGTTTGGATAAGTGGTCCAAATAAGGAATCTTGCGAAAGGGCAAAACAAATGGTTGAACAACTGGCAGAGGTTCCTGAAGTTGGAAAAGTTTACAAAGGCATCGTTAAGAAAATAGCTGATTTCGGGGCTTTTGTTGAAATTTTACCGGGGAAAATTGGACTTCTTCATATCTCCGAAATTGACCACAGGAGAATTGAAAAAGTATCTGATGTCTTGAAGGTTGGAGATGAAGTTGAGGTGCAAATATTGACGATTGATGATATGGGGAGATTTACTTTGAGCAGGAAATCGCTCATTCCAAAGGTGGAACAAGGAAAACCACAGCAAACATCTCGTCCGCAAGAAACCTCTCAAACACGCCCGCAAAAAACGAGAAGATAGAATCTGTGGGTTTTAAATGCCCACAGGTTTCTTTCGCTTTTTATGTTAAGAAAATCGCAATTGTTTTTTAATTGTTAAATTTTTATATTTTCACCTGCTGAAAGTTTAAAAACAAATCAAGATTATAGATGGAAAATTCCATTCTTGAGCTTAAGATAATCGCCACAAAAATTCGCATTGACATCATAAAAATGTTAAATCTCGCTGGATCGGGTCATCCTGGTGGTTCTCTCTCATGTGTTGAAATACTTGTTGCTTTGTTCTGGGAGAAGATAAAGAGGACGCCTGAAAATGCTTTGGATCCGAACAGGGATAGATTTATTTTATCAAAGGGACATGGGGTGCCAGCTTTATATGCTGTTCTTGCCCATAGAGGTGTAATCCCTTATGATGAACTTTTTACTTTGAGAAAAATAAATTCCCGTCTTCAGGGTCATCCTTCGCGACTTGATCTTCCCTATGTTGAAGCGTCAACTGGTTCACTTGGTCAGGGCTTGTCAATAGCTCAGGGGATTGCGCTTGCTGGGAAGATTGACAATAGAAGTTATAGGGTTTATTGTCTCCTTGGTGATGGCGAAATGCAGGAGGGTCAGGTTTGGGAAGCGATAATGTCCGCACCGAAATTTAAACTTGATAATCTTTGTGCGATAGTTGATTACAACAAGGGTCAAATTGATGGATATGTTAGAGATGTGATGGACATTGAACCGCTTGTTGAAAAATTAAGGGCTTTTAATTGGAATGTCATTGAAATTGACGGTCATGATTTTGAACGGATTTTAGCTGCTTTTGACGAAGCTGAACTTGTTAAAGGTAAACCAACTTTTATAGTTGCCCACACGATAAAAGGTAAAGGTGTCTCTTTTATGGAGGACAATCACGAATGGCATGGGAAAGCACCGAATGATGAAGAAACAAAACTTGCTCTTGCTGAACTTGAAGCGCAATTGAATGAGCTTTTATCACAAAAGGTGGAGGTGAAATAATGCCAGCAAAAGCAACGAGGGTTTCATTTGGGGAAGCACTTGAGGAACTTGGCGAAAAAATTCCAGACATCGTCGTTCTTGACGCCGATCTTTCAAAATCAACAATGTCAATAAAATTTGCCAAAAAGTTCCCCGATAGATTCTTTGAGATGGGTATAGCTGAACAAAATATGATTGGGACAGCAGCTGGACTTGCACTTGCTGGTAAAATCCCATTCGCTTGTAGCTTTGCTTGTTTTTTAATCGGAAGATATGAGACCATAAGAATCTCAGTTGCTTATACTAATGCGAATGTTAAACTTGTGGGAACACATGCTGGAATTGGAATAGGGGAGGATGGCTATAGTCAGATGGGGCTTGAAGATATCGCTTTGATGAGGGCTCTTCCGAACATTGCTGTGGTTCAACCCTGTGATGATGTTGAAACGAAGCAAGCAGTTGAATATATCGCAAAACATCAAGGTCCTGTTTTTTTAAGGTTAACACGACAAGCGTTGGAGGATGTAAATCCTCCAAATTACAAGTTTAACTTCGGTAAAGGTGTCATTTTAAAGGATGGGAAAGATGCGACTATCTTTGCCACAGGCGGAGTTGTTTTTAACTCTTTGATCGCCTCGGAAATCCTTGAAAAAGATGGCATAAGCGTTCGCGTCGTGAATATACATACAATCAAGCCAATAGATGAAGAATTGGTTGTGAAGTGCGCCGTTGAGACGAAGAATATCATCACAGTTGAAGACCATAACATTGTCGGTGGGCTTGGTTCTGCGGTTATGGAGGTTTTATCTGAAAATTATCCTGTTAAAGTTAAAAGGATCGGGATAAAGAAATTCGGTGAGTCAGGGAGCCCAAAAGCATTGTACGAAAAATACGGACTTGATCCAAATGGGATTGCTAGAGTTGTAAGGGAATTCTTGAAGTAATTTAAATTTTTACAATGAAGGATTTTTTAAAGGACTTAAACAAAGAACAGAGGGAAGCGGTTAAGTGGATAAATGGACCCGTTTTGATACTTGCTGGACCTGGTAGTGGTAAAACGAGGGTTTTGACTTATAAAATCGCGTATTTGTTGTCTCTTGGTGTTAAGCCATATGAAATTCTCGCCCTCACCTTCACTAATAAGGCAGCAAATGAGATGAAAGAAAGGGCGTTTAATCTTGTCGGTGATCCGGCGAAAAATGTCACGATTGGGACATTTCATTCTGTTTTTGCGAAGTTTTTAAGAGTTGAAGCTGAAAAACTTGGCTACACGAAAAACTTTACAATCTACGACCAAGATGATAGCTTGAGTTTGATAAAAAATCTCATTAAAGAGCTTAACTTCTCGGAGGATAGCATAAACGCTGGGATAGTTCAAAGTAAGATAAGCAATGCAAAAAATGCTTTGATCACTCCAGATGGTTACCTTTCCATGGCTGACAATCAATTTGAACTTAAAGTTGCTCACATATATAAAGCATATCAAACTGCGCTTTTCCAGAGGAACGCTATGGATTTTGATGATTTGCTTGTGAAGGCGGTTGAACTTTTCGTCAATTTTCAAGATGTCCTTGAAAAATATCAGTCAAGGTTTAAGTATATACTTGTTGATGAATATCAAGATACTAACAGGGTTCAATACATTTTGTTGAAGATGCTAGCTCAAAAACACAGAAACCTTTGTGTTATCGGAGATGACGCTCAAAGCATTTATTCGTGGCGTGGAGCTGAAATAAGAAATATCCTTGACTTTAAAAGCGATTTCCCCGATTGTAAAATTTTTAAGCTTGAGCAAAACTATCGTTCAACTAAGAAGATACTGCGTGCCGCTGACTTCGTAATAAAAAATAACACGGAACAGATATTGAAAAATTTATGGACGGATAATAACGAGGGGGAACCGATAGTTGTTGTTGAATGTAAAGATGAGAGGGATGAAGCTGAAAGAGTTGTTCATTTCATAAAAGAGGAGATCAGAAAGAACAAATATAATCTTCGTGATTTTGTTATCCTCTACAGGACGAACGCACAATCCCGTTCCTTTGAAGATGAATTAAGAAGAGAGAGATTGCCGTATACGATTGTTGGTAGCATTGCATTTTATAAACGAAAGGAGATAAAGGATATCCTTGCTTATCTGAGGTTGATCGTTAATCCAAAGGATGATGAAAGTTTTCTTAGGATAATTAACTTCCCGAGTCGTGGTATTGGCGAGGCGACGATTGATCGTGTGAGGGCGTTTGCAAGCGTTAAAGGGATATCACTTTTTGAAGCTATTTCAAGGTCAAATTCTATACCCGGGCTCACCGACAGAGCACGGAAAAATCTCTTTAATTTTTATCTCCTCATTCAAAAATACATTGACTTGAAAGATAAAATAAGTGCTGGTGAACTTTCAAGAGCTCTAATTGATGACCTCGGTTTAATACGACTTTACAAGGAAGACGGGGGTCCAGAGGCGCTCCAAAGGATTGAGAACATAGAAGAGCTTCTCTCTGCTATAACGGAGTTTTCAAATGAGAACCCTGAAAAAAATGCGCTTGAAAAATTTCTTGAGGAAGTTTCACTGATAAGCGATATTGATACTTGGGAAAATAAGAGAGATACAATTACTTTGATGACTTTGCATAGCGCAAAGGGACTTGAGTTTCCGGTTGTTTTTATAACAGGTCTTGAGGAGGGTCTTTTCCCAATTGCGAACGCAATTTACAACAAGAGGGAACTTGAAGAAGAAAGGCGTCTTTTTTATGTGGGTATCACTCGCGCAATGAAAAAACTTTATCTGACTTACGCTAAGTCAAGAATGAAAGCGGGAAATGTAATGTATCAGAGGAAATCAAGATTTCTTGATGAAATCCCAATTGAGCTCGTCCTTTATCATAGCGCTAAAGATGAAGCGAGGAAAGCGAAGAAGAAAGAAGATTTTAAACAGGGTTACAACTTTACGGTTGGTTCGGTCGTCTTTCACGAGGTTTTTGGAATTGGAAGGATTGTAGATCTATCGGGAAATGGTGATAAAGCAAGCGCTGTTGTTGATTTTGAAAATTTCGGACGAAAGCTTCTGCTTTTAAAATATGCAAATTTGAAACCCGTTAAATTCTAAAATGTCAAAGAAGGAAGAAAAACTTCCCGTTCTTGGGGACACGAAGATAACCAAACTTTTATGTTCAAAAATTGAAGTTAAAGACGGATACAATGTCCTTGTGGCAAGTGTTAATTTAAGGAAAAGTTTGATTTACATAGCCAAAAACTTTGATTGCAATGTCTTCGGAATAAATGAAGTTCCCCAGATCGTCATAGAAGCGAAGGGTGAAATAATTGAAGCAGGTCTTGATGACAAAGTTAGCGTCAAAATTATGAGTCCATTGAACCTTGATTTTAAAGATGAAAGTTTTGACGCAATTATTACAGAGGGAATTCTGAGCCAGTATAAGAAAAGTAAAATTTTAAAAGAGTTCTTCAGGGTTCTTAAGCAAAACTCAACGATCGGGATTGCTGATTTCTATTGGAAAAAAACGCCCGTTCCAACTTATGTAAGAGATGCTTGGTATATTGAAGAAGGTAGCATTGAGACGCTTGATGAGAAGATAAGTAAATTGGAGAAATATGGATTTAAAGCTTTTTATGTCAAAGATATAAGCTCTGAGTTGAGGGATTACTACTCAAAGTTCAAGAAGATAATAATTAACTCTTTGAAAGAACGAGAGTTTTCAAAACAGGAATTTAAAGAATTGAAAAAGTATAAGCATGAGGTAAGTGTTTTTCTTGATCAAGGGGGAGATAAGTGGATGGGTTATGTTGCAATCTGTGCAAGGAAAGTCGGTAGTTGATTTTGTCCTCCTTTTTGATTATAATTGAGAAAACTAACACTTCAAATTGCCATCTGACATGAAGAAGTTTATCTTCTTTGTGAAAGCAGGAATTATAGTTTTAATCACCATACCGATGGCGATAATTACTTTTTTGCTTCTCCCGTTTAATTACAAGGGTAAAATTTATCATTTTATGGCGAGGATTTGGTCGGAGCTTGTACTTTGGATTTTTAATGTGAAGGTGGAAGTTGTTGGTAAGGAAAATGTTGAATTCGGGAAGAATTACATTTACATTTCAAATCATGCAAGCGCGATGGATATACCTGCTTTGATCCATGGGATACCGGATCAGATAAGATTTCTCGCAAAGCAAGAATTGGGGAAAATTCCTCTCTGGGGTTGGCTTTTGAAATATGGCGGTTATATTCTCATTGACAGGAGAAATCCAAAAAGGGCTATGCGTAGTGTCCAAAGGGCTATTGAAAAGATAAAAAGTGGTGTTTCTGTTCTCGTCTTCGCAGAAGGAACGAGAAGCACTGACGGTAAGCTTCTCCCGTTTAAGCGAGGTGGTTTTATGCTTGCCATAAGAGCAAAAACTCCTATCGTCCCAGTTACAATAATCGGAAGTCATAAAATTATGAAAAAGCATAAACTTGAGATAAATCCTGGCACAATAAAAATACTTCTTGATAAACCAATTTCAGTTGATGAATTTGAAGGTAGGGAAGGAGAGGAAAAACTTATGGAGTTAACTAGGGATGTGATAAATAGGAATCTCTTTGAAAAACAAAGCGAGGGTTGAAAATGCCCGTAACGATCAAAGATGTTGAATATATAGCAAATCTCGCACGACTTGAATTTAAAGAGGAGGAAAAAGAAAAATTCACGGAGCAATTCAACAAGATACTTGAGTATATTGATAAGTTAAACGAGCTTGACACAGAGAATGTTGAACCACTTTATCATGTGATTGACTTAAAGAATGTTTTTCGGGAGGATGAAGTTAAACCAAGTTATCCGAGGGAGGAGATTTTGAAAAACGCCCCTTCAAGAACTGAATTTTTCTTTAAGGTCCCGAAGGTTATCCCGGTTGAACAGAAGGTTAAAGAAGATAGCGAAGAAACTTAAACCATGGTAAAAGTCATTGGTGTGATTCCTGCAAGATATTCTTCAACGAGATTTCCGGGGAAGCCACTGGTTGATATTCTCGGAAAGCCGATGATTCAATGGGTTTATGAGAATGCTATGGATTCAAAACTTTTGGATTTTTTAATCGTTGCGACAGATGATGAGAGGATTTACAATGTCGTTAAAAGTTTTGGAGGTAATGTTATTATGACACCAAGCGACATAAAGACCGGAACGGATAGGGTTGCATATGTTTTGAATGAATTTGATGCTGATATTGTGGCAAACATTCAAGGAGATGAACCATTATTGACATCAGAAATGATAGACCGAACTATTGAACCATTTTTAAACGGTGAGAAAGTTGATATTTCAACTTTGGCTGTTAAGATCAACGATGTTGATTTAATTTTTAACCCGAATGTTGTTAAAGTGGTTTTTGACAAGGAAAAAATCGCTTTATACTTTTCAAGAAGTCCCATCCCCTTTTGCCGTGATGCCAAAAATGAGGAGGATTGGCTAAAGCTTGGCAATTTCTATAAACATATAGGTCTTTATGTTTATTCAAGGGAAGCACTTTTAAGGTTTGTCTCTTTAAGGGGGTCATCGCTTGAGGAAATTGAAAAGCTTGAACAATTGCGGGCACTTGAAAATGGTTTTAGGATAAAAGTTGTGATAAGTGAAAGCGATACAATTGGTGTTGATACACCCGAAGATGTTGAGAGGATCATAACGTTTTTGAAAAATAAAAAAATTGGTTTCAAAAGATGAGCGATAAAAAAACGAAATATATCTTTGTTACCGGTGGTGTTGTATCATCGCTCGGTAAAGGAATTGCGTGCGCCTCACTTGGACTTTTGCTTAAAGCAAGGGGTTTAAAAGTTACAATTCAAAAATTTGACCCTTATATAAATGTTGATGCCGGGACGATGAACCCTTATCAACACGGAGAGGTCTATGTAACAGATGACGGCGCTGAAACCGACCTTGACCTTGGACATTACGAGAGGTTTCTTGATGTTAATATGTCAAGGTTGAATAACACCACAACGGGACAGATTTATTATGAAGTGATAATGAGGGAGAGGAGGGGCGATTACCTTGGGGCTACGGTTCAAGTTGTACCTCATATAACGAATGAAATAAAACGAAGAATTACTCTTCTTACCAAGGAAGATGATTATGATGTTATAATAACTGAGATCGGTGGAACAGTTGGTGATATTGAGGGTTTACCTTTTCTTGAGGCGATAAGACAATTCATGCTTCAGGTTGGGAAACAGAACGCAATAAATATACATGTCACGCTTGTCCCATTTATAAAGTCGGCTGGCGAGTTGAAAACGAAACCAACTCAACACAGCGTTAAGACATTGCTTGAAATCGGAATACAACCGGATATTTTGATTTGCAGAACTGAGAGACCATTGACGAGGGAAATAAAGGAAAAGATCGCTTTATTTACAAATGTTGAGCCAGAAGCGGTCATTCAAGGAATTGATGTTGAGTCAATTTATGAGGTACCGCTAATTTTTTATGAAGAGGGGTTA
This sequence comes from Candidatus Thermokryptus mobilis, assembly GCF_900070205.1. Classification (NCBI taxonomy): domain Bacteria; kingdom Pseudomonadati; phylum Candidatus Kryptoniota; genus Candidatus Thermokryptus; species Candidatus Thermokryptus mobilis. The sequence continues at coordinate 69,156 of NZ_FAOO01000007.1, forward strand.
GATGATATAGTTCTCAAAAAACTTGACATTAAAGCAAGAGAGCCCGATCTTACAGAGTGGATAAAGTTTGTTGAAAAGGTAAAAAATCCGAAAGAAAAAGTTGAAATTGCTGTTTGCGGTAAATATACCGAGTTGAGGGATGCATATAAAAGCATAATAGAAGCATTCGTTCATGCTGGGGCGGAAAATGAGTGTAAAGTTGAAATAAAGTGGGTTAAAGCTGAGGAAATAGAAGTCTATGGCGCGGAAAGATTTTTAAACGATGTGGATGGTTTGTTAATCCCCGGTGGATTTGGCGAGCGCGGGATTGAGGGGAAGATAAAGGCAATTCAATATGCTCGTGAGAACCTCATTCCTTTCTTTGGGATTTGCCTTGGGATGCAGTGCGCTGTAATTGAGTTCGCCAGAAATGTCTGTGGTTTAAAATCGGCAAACAGCACCGAATTTAATCCATCAACACCATATCCAGTTATTGATTTGATGCCGGAACAAATCGGGATTCAAACTAAAGGTGGAACAATGCGACTTGGTGCGTATTCAGCTGTCTTAAAACCTGGGACAAAAGCGTTTCTTGCTTATGGAACTGATAAGATAAGCGAAAGGCATAGACATCGCTATGAGCTCAACAATAAATTTAGAGATGTTCTAGAATCACATGGAATGGTTTTCAGTGGCCTTTCAGAGGATGAGGTGCTTGTTGAGATAATTGAACTTCCGCAACATCCTTGGTTTGTTGGTGTTCAATTTCATCCAGAGTTGAAATCAAGAGCGACAAAACCACACCCCCTCTTTCGGGACTTCGTCAAGTCAGCTTTGGAGTACCGGAAAAGAAGAGAAAAGTATCTCTCAGAAAGAAAAATAGCCCTGAGTGATTCTTTGAATAATGCGAAAATTAGGTCCTGAGATAGAAGCAACTCTAAAAAGAGTTTTTAAGTCAAGCGAAAAATCAATTGAACAAGTTGGTAAAATCTTTGACGATTTTATCAAATCAACTTTAGACCTTGATCTTGCTGAAGAATTTCTTAAAAATTTCACCCTTTCCATAAGACATTCCCCAAATCCAGAACAAAGTTTGAAAAATTTCCTTCGTTTTGTTGAGAACTCGTTCAATAAGGCATCCCTTTATAAAGACCTTGTCAAGTATCCACAGATGATGAAAATTTTGTTGACGATCTTCGGATATTCTCAATACTTTGCGGACATACTCGTCCGGGACCCTGAACTTTTCCAATGGCTTATGTATTCAGATACGATTGATAAATTTAAATCAAAACATGAACACAAGCGAGAAATATCTTCACTTTTAAGTTACACGACTTTATCAAGTAAGTTAAACGCTTTGAGGAGATATAAAAGAAGGGAAATTTTACGAATCGGGGTACGTGATATATTCGGGGTTGCGAGCTTTGAAGAAACTGTTCAATCTCTTTCAGATCTTGCTGAAGCGATCATTGAAACCTGTCTTGATCTTGCAATTGAGCATTTAAGGAAAAAATTTTCCTCTTTCCCTGAAACAGAGTTCGTTTTAATTGCCTTGGGTAAACTTGGGGGGAAGGAGCTAAATTACAGCTCGGATGTTGATTTGATTTTTGTTTACAATCAGGATGGTGAATTGATGACAAATAAAGGGATTTTGTCGCATTATGAGATTTTCAATCATCTTGTCTCTGTATTTATAAATTTTCTTTCGGAGAAAACCGAAGAAGGAGCACTTTATAGAGTTGATTTTAGATTGCGACCCGAGGGGAGCGCTGGCTCACTTGCGAAGTCACTCCTTGGTTATCTAACTTATTACGAGATTTACGGTAAGGTCTGGGAAAGGCAGATGCTTATAAAGGCAAGACCAATTGCTGGGGATGTTAAGTTTGGCTTAAAATTTCTTCAAATGCTTGACCATTTTATTTACCCTAAATCTTTCGTTGAAGACCCGGTTGAAGAAATCACAAGGTTGAAAGCTAAGATTGAAGCAACTTCAAAAAATGAATACGATGTAAAACTTCGCCCTGGTGGAATAAGAGATATTGAATTTATAATTCAATCACTTCAGCTCTTAAACGCCGGTAATTTCCCACAATTAAAGGAAGCCAATACTTTATCGGCGATAGATAAACTTGCTCATTTTGGGTTTTTAAACGAGAAAGATGCGAAAATTTTAAGGGAAAATTATATTTATTTCAGACGAATTGAACATCTTATTCAATTTTCGCAAAACATTCAAACTCACACGATTTCAACCGATCCGGATACATTAACTTGGCTTGCGAAGGCAATGAGAAATTATGAAAAAACTAAAGATGCTCTGTCTTTTCCAGAATCTTACGCTCCCGATTGGAAAATTTTCAAAAGAGAACTTGATGAAAGATTTGAACAAGTTAGGCAAATTTATAATAAAATTTTTCCCGTTGATGTAAAACCGGGTTTTTTAATCATGGAGCTAATTGGAGATGAGACCTCGGCGGAGAACTTCAAGAAATTTTTACTGGATTTAAATTTTAGGGATTTAGAAAGGGCTTCGCGAAACATTGAATTTTTGGCAAAGGGGAAGCTAATAACGGGAGAGAGAATCTTTACTTCGGCTGAGGAAAATGAATTTCAAAAAATCGCACCTATTCTCCTTAATGAAATTTCAAAAACAATTTCACCAGATGTGACGCTTGAAAATTTTAGAAAAATCGCAGAAGGATTCAAATATTCAAAGTTATTTTACGAGTTGATTCAGGAAAATGACATCAGAAGGGTTTTAGTTAATATATCCCAATACAGCGCCAGATTTTCAAATTTGCTTTCAATTAAAAACCATCTTTTGGAACAATTACTTTCTGAGGGAAATTTAAGCAGTAAGAGAAATTCAAGCGAGATTTTTGAGTTTTTTAGAAGGGGGGAGGAAGTGAATCTTTTTGATTTTAAATTTGCCAATGAACTGCGACTTTTCGTTTTGAACATTGATAGATTAATTGACATTTACAAACTCCTGTATGAACTTACAAATCAAGCTGACTTGATCGTAAGTTATGTGTTTGAGGATTTTTTGGGTAGAGAATTTAGTGAGGACATCGTTATATTTGGGCTTGGAAAGTATGGCTCTGCTGAGATGAACTTTGATTCCGATATTGATATGGTCATTTTAACGATGAAAGGAATTGGACAGGAGAAATTGCGTGAGATTTCTTCAAGATGTGAAAAATTCATTAAAAAATTGGCGGAGGTAGAAATTGAAAAACTATATCAGGTTGACTTGCGATTACGACCTGAAGGAAGGAACGCTCCGATGATTGTTAAGTTTGATTATTTTGAAAATTATCTTTTTAAAAGGGCGGAATTTTGGGAATTGATGGCTTTTACAAGGTTTAGATACATCTGTGGGAACAAAAAATTAGCTGAGGAGGCATTATCGCTTTATTATGACAGGATTGCAAATGTTAAGTTTACAAAGTCACTTGTTGATTCTCTCGTTAAAATTAGAAAGAAGATGGAGGAGATGGCGAAGGGCGAAATTGACATCAAGGTTGGTGCTGGTGGGCTTGTTGATGTTGAATTTATCGCACAAATTTTGCAGTTGAAACACTTTAAAGAATTGGGTGAGATTGAATCACATACCGTAAAGGCGCTTTTGAAACTCTCTGAATTGAGAATTATAAATGAAGATGAATGTAAAACTTTGACTTCAAATTATGAGTTTTATCGGGAAATTGAGAAATTTTTAAGGGTTTCTTTGTGGAGGAAGTCAAATTCAATCCCGGGACCAGGTGAGGCACAAAATCTTGAATATCTTTCACTTTGTCTTGGATATAGATTTCCAGATGAATTCGTTGACTCAATTAAAAGTCGTATGCAAAAGACAAGGAGAATTTTTGAAGATATGATTAACAGATTCATTCGCCGATAATTTTTATGACAACCCTTTTTCTTCTTTGACCGTCAAATTCCGCATAAAATACTTGTTGCCAGGGTCCGAAATCAAGGCGTCCGTCGGTGACGGGTATAATGACCTCGTGATGTATGAGCAAGCTTTTCAGATGGGCGTCGGCGTTTGTTTCGCCAGTTCTGTGATGTTTATAGTTTGGATTGAAAGGGGCGAGTTTTTCAAGCCATTCCGTTAGGTCCTCAATCAAACCATCTTCGTCATCGTTTACAAAAACACCAGCGGTGACATGCATTGCGGAAACAAGACAGAATCCTTCCTTTATTCCGCTTTTCCTTAAAGCCTCGTTTACCTTATCTGTGATGTTAATTATCTCACGCTTATTTTTCGTGTTGAATGTCAAATACTCGGTGTATGATTTCATAGCATGGTCTCAAATTTTGTTTTAATTGATGGATAAAAGTTTAAATTCAAACGGTTCAAGTTTAAAGTTTGTGAAATCATCAACTCTCATCACAAAATTTTTTCCTTCAAAAACATCGTAAAACTTTACCGTCCCGTTGATGATTTTCTTTTTAAGCACATCATCAATTTTTAACTTCGTGGTGACTCCCCAATTTGAAAGATTCGCTATTACAAGGACTGTCTCATTATCAAATCTTCTCCAAAAGGCGTAAACTTTATCATCGTTTGTTGTTATCGCTTTAATCATTTCACCTCTTCGCAATGCAAGTGAGTTTTTCCTAAAATTAAACAATTTTTTGTAAAACGCATAAAACTTCTTTCCCCTTTCATCTGATGTGTCTTTTTTAATCGTCTGTTTTTCAAAAAGCGAGATGTTTGTTGTATCTCCGTATTCTTGACCGTTGTAAATTAAAGGGACACCCGGGATAGTAGCAGTTATAAGAGCGGAAACAAGAGCGCCATTCTCACCGAAGTATCTAACAGCTCTTGGCTTATCGTGATTTTCATTGAAACGTAACCTGATTGAACCTTTTGGAAATTTATACATCTCGCTTTGAAGAACCGCATCAAGCACCGATGGTAGATGTCCCTTTCTTACGATTCTTGCAAGCGCATCGTAAACATTCCAGCTATATGTTAAATCAAACGCTTTTAGATGTTGTTCTGGTAAACTCCCCTCAGCAAGCATTAGGATTGGTTTAATTTTGTCAAGTTCATCTCTTGCTTCATTCCAAAAGTCAATCGGAACAAGTTCAGCAACATCGCAACGGTAGCCATCAATATCAAACTTCTCAATCCAGTATTTCATCATTTTTATCATATACTTTCTGAGCTCTGGATTATCATAGTTTAAATCCGCTACATCTGTCCAATCAGAATTTGGTGGGATGATATCGCCATTTTCATCTTTCACATACCAATCGGGATGTTCTTTTATTAGATTGTTGTCCCAAGAAGTATGATTGATCACAAGGTCAATTATGACTTTTATCCCGTTTTGATGCGCTGTTTTGATTAGTGATTTAAAATCATCCTCTGTCCCATAATCTGGATTGATTTGGAAGTAATCTCTTATTGAATATGGGCTACCGTAGGTTCCTTTTCTTTTGATTTCACCGATTGGATGTATTGGCATAAGCCAAATGACACTTATTCCGAGATCTTTTAGGCGTGGTATCTCTTTTTCAATCGCTTTGAAGTTTCCCTCTGGTGAAAAAGCTCTTGGGAAAATTTCATATATAACGGCATCTTTAACCCAATCGGGGGAAGTTCTCGCTTTTTTGTAATAAAATTCTCCTTTTAACAGCTCCTCAACCTTTGAGTATTCAACTATTTTAACTGGTTTATAAATCCCACCTGGACCACCTTGATCAATCACCATTACGACGATTTCATTGATGCCTTGCTTTAAAAATTTCGTGATGTCAAAGTAAAATTCATCGCTATAGCCACGGTGCTCCCCGACAAATTCTCCATTTAACCAAACTCCACAATCGTCGTCAACCCCGGAGAAAAAGATTGCATATTTTTTACTTTTATCAATTTTCTCAATTCTAAAACTTTTGTAATACCAGGCAATTCCATCATACTTTGAAAAATTTGCGTATCTTTCCCAAAATCCTGGGACTTCAATCTCTGTCCAGTCGGTTCTATCAAAGTTAGAAGAATACCAAAGCTGTTCAAGCCCTTTGTCTTCGGGGTCAATTTTGAATAGCCATTTTCCATCAAGTTCAACAAGCATTTTCATATCAGATGTGTATTTTAGGGACGAGCAAGAGATAGGGAAAATTAAAAGCAAGATATAGAGAAATTTTTTCATAGGTTTATTTTATCGCTATCATTTTTCTTATTTCAAAACCACGTTGCGTTTGAAGTTTGTAGAGATAGATTCCGCTCGTTATATCGCTATTTTTTACATTGTTCAGGTTAAATGTGACTTCGTGTCTTCCGGCGCTTTGAAATCCGTCAACGAGTACGGCTATTTCTCTTCCAACTATATCGTACACGGTGAGCCGTACATAAGTATCATTGAAGAGGTCGTAAATGATTTTTGTCTCAGCATTAAATGGGTTCGGGAAGTTTCCAATTATTTCAAAATCCTTTTTTAAGCCGAGCCCTATTTTAACTTCGTCCGAGTATTCGTAACTTCCATCTTTGTTGACTCGTTTTACTCTGTAATAGTAGAGAACATTGTCTTCCGCAAGGGTTTCGGTATATGAATATCTCTTTTGGTTTGAAGAGGCGATTTCAAAAATTTGTTTATAAGTTTCATCGTCTCTTTTTCTTTCAAGTATGAACTTTTCAATGAACGATGGGTTATCAACTTCCCAATTTACAACGATATTGTTGGATTTTATCTCTGCGGTGATTTTGACACCAGATGAGTAAATGGGCGCTGTTGATTCAACAAGTTTAACCCCATTTGACTCTAAACCTGAAAAATTACCAATCGGAGTTGTTGTTTTGTCATCAAACTTAAGCAGGAAGGAGACATCGCTGTCAAGTTTCACATAATATTGGGAGAGTTTGCTTATCATATCAGGTCTTGATGTTTTGTAAAGCACGACCTCGTCAATAAGACCGTATTCAATTTTAACGCTCGGTCTGTTAAGTTCAAACATTTTTAAATTTGGTATGAAAATCTCTTCTGCTTTTACGCCATCAATGAAGAACTCAAGCGTGTTTTTTATCGGGTCGGCATTGATTATAAAATTATGCCAGGTGCCATCGCTTATAAATTTCGGGACATCAATTTCAAACTTTCCAATTGAATTTTTAATCGCAAATGTCAACCTGCCAAATTTAATTCCGACATTTATAAAACTTTTATCAGGGATTGATGTCATTGAAATCACATTAGCCCTCATTCCCGTGGTTTTAAGCCAAAATGAAAGTGTGAAACCGTTTTTAATGCTTTCATTGAGCGTAAATTTTATGTAGCCATTTTTATCAAATCTAGCGCAAAATCCAGAAATCCTATCAGCGTTTGGCTTTACTTTTATGTTTGCTTGGTTTTCAAAGATTGAAGTTTCCTTTTTCGTCAAGTTGGAAGAAAGATTGATCGGGATTAATTTCAACTTAAAATCACCTGATGAGCTTGGATTTAAAATAAAGGCGTAGATTCGCATTGTTGATGAGTGATTGCCAATGTCAACGAATGCGGAAAATTTTTCATCAAGATGGTTTTTCAGGTCAAGTTTTTCAATTATTTCGTTTGTGGCTGGTTGAAGGTTAAAAATTGAATCGTCAAGTGAAAGAGCTTCCATTGGGTTTAAATCACCTTCAATTGACATTATGATTAAAATCGTATCAAGTGGATTTGCGTAAAGTCCGAACATCGCTGAAAATTTTTCTCCTTTGACAACTTCATCGGGGCATTGGATAAAAGATATTCGCTGTGAGAGGGAAAATGAAGTAATAAGAAATAACAAGGCAATGATCAAGCGAATTCGCATTGAACTTTTATCATCATCCATAGGCGAATTTTAAATTTTGTTATCTCATCTTTTTCAAAAATTCAAGTCGTTCTTTCAATTTTGAAGCTGGGACTAAAAGTTTATCTTTTCCGAAGATCGCTTCCTCTCTGTTTGTGAAGACAAGTTCGTATTCGTCGCTCATAACGATTGCTTCTTCGGGGCAGACCTCTTCACATAAACCACAATAGATACAGCGCAACATATTTATCTCAAATTTTTTCGGGTATCTTTCTTTGTCAAGTTCAGTTTCTCCAGCGACCACTTCAATTGCAAGTGCAGGGCAAACCCGGGCACAGAGACCACAAGCAACGCACCTTTCAACGCCTGTTTCATCGTTATATACAAGAACGGGACGACCGCGAAAAGATGAAGGTGGTTTCCATTTAACATCCGGATATTCAAAAGTAAATTTCGGCTTGAAAATTTGACGAAATGTTATGGTTAAACCCTTGAAGATTTCAGGTAAATAAAGTCGTTCAAGAAGGTTAAGATTTGACCTTCGTTTTATTTTTGCTTTTCCATCTATTTTTTGTTCCATGGTTATTTTTGTTGACTTTGTTTTATAGCAAAATTTTGACAAGACCGGTTACAAGAACATTTAAAAGTGCAAGTGGGAGTAAAACTTGCCATCCAAGTCGCATCAGTTGATCGTATCTGAATCTTGGCAATGTCCACCTTACAAGCATAAAGAGGAAAATTATGATTCCAGCTTTTGCGAAGAAAACAATTATTTGTAAAATAGCTGCAAGGTTGGGATTTAATCCAGAGTATATGTCAATAAACGGGAAATACCAACCGCCGAGGAAGAAAGCGGTCGTAAGCAAGCTTGCAGTTATGACATTTGTATACTCTGCTAAATAAAATGCGCCGAATTTCATCCCTGAATATTCAGTGTGATAGCCAGCGACAAGCTCAGGTTCTGCTTCGGGTAGATCAAATGGTAGACGGTTTGTTTCAGCAAAAGCTGAAACGAGGAAAATTATAAATCCAACCGGCTGATAAAAAATGTTCCAAACATTCGCTTGTGATTTTATTATTTCATCAATTCTAATTGAACCGCTGACTAGAACAACTCCAATAAGTGAAAGTCCAAGCGAAAGTTCGTAACTTATCATCTGCGCGGATGCTCTTAGGGCTCCAAGTAGCGAGTATTTGTTGTTTGACGACCAACCGCTCAAAGTAACTCCGTAGACACCCATAGAGCTTAATGCAAGTATGTAAAGAAAGCCAACATCCACATCAGCGACGATAAGTTTAATCTCTTTTCCGCCGATTACGATTTTTTCTCCGATGGGCAAAACGGCTATTAGGCTGTATGCGACGAAAAGTGAGATTATAGGAGCTATTGTGTGCAATGTTTTGTCTGCATTTGCGGGTATGATTTCCTCTTTGAAAAGTATTTTGATCAAGTCAGCAACAGGCTGAAAAAGCCCGAATGGACCAACACGATTAGGTCCAAGTCGGTCTTGGATAAAAGCAGAGATTCGCCTCTCAACATATGTTAAGATCGCAGCGACGGTCAAGAACAAGAGAATAAAAGCGATGGCTTTTAAGATGGCAATTAAAATTAATTCCATAAGTGCTTTCGTTTTTGATTTTTTAATCCTTTTTTATCATTGCGCCGTTTTTCAAGTTCTCGTAAGACAGTCCTCTAAATTCACGGACAACGGTGGTGATTTCCTCAAAGACGTCTTTTGCGGTTGTGTAAGTAAACTTCGCTCCAAGATTATTCGCTAATTCTGTGATGACTTTCCAAGATGGCTTAACATTTCTCCTTTCACCGCTTGCCCATCTGTCAAACGGTGTCCCAAAATTAAATAATCTTGCGTGTGCAAGTTCAGCCTTGTTTATTTCACCGGTGTTAGGTTTCGCCTCTCCGAATTTCCTCGGCTTGTAAAGCATATACGGTTCAATGTCCGATGGGAGAACGGCGATGTTAATTTTTTGAACCCTGCCTTCAAAGTTTGTGAAAGTTCCCTCTTTTTCGGCAAATGATGCGCTTGCGAAAACGACGCTCGCCTTTTCAACTGTCTTATTTTTATTTGTGGCGTGGACAATCACCTTGACCCCATCAAGTAGATTGTAAAGCTCATCATCAAGGACAATATCATCGTCCATGACATAGATAACTTTAAACTTTCGCTCTTTTAAACCATTCAAAATCGCATCAAGTCCATATCCATTTCCCGGTCGTATTCCAACAAGGTAAGCTCCAAGTGAGTTGGGAGTTTTGTCAGCCCTTATAAGGAAATTATCTTCGTCACCATCTTTAACATGCTTAATGAAGTCAATATATTTCGCTTTTAAAACTGTCTTGGCGAATTTCTGAAGGACGAAATTATCTTCATTCGTTGCGAATGGGGAACCAATGACGGCAATTTCATCAGGTTTTACATTTTTTAAAATTGACACCGCTTCAGATATGGCTGTTTCCCAATCAACTTCAATTAAATCGCCATTTCTGCGAACCATAGGAGATTTAATCCTGTCATCCGAGTTAACGGGGATATATGTAAATCTTCCATAATCACACATCCAGTATTTATTCACTTCCATATTTTGCCTTGGTGTGATTCTTAAAATTTGATTATTCCTGACCCAAAGATAAACATTGCAACCACGAGCGCAACCCGGACAAATGCTTTCAATCGCAGTCATATTCCAAGTTCTTTCCCTGAATCTGAAATCCCTTGAAGTTAAAGCTCCAACTGGACAGATGTCAATGATATTCATTGAATACGGATTGTCAAGTTTTTTCCCGGGGAAAGTTGTCAAAACAACTCTATCTCCTCTTTGAGTAAATGTCAATTGCGGGTCTTTCACGACCTCATCAAAAAATCTAACACATCTTGAGCACATTATACATCTTTCAACATCAAGGACTATGTTTGCGCCAAGAGGAACTCTCTTCGGTTTATGAACTTTTTCTTCATCAAATCTGCTGTGCCCAGGTCCATAGATATATGTATAGTTTTGAAGTTTGCACTCACCAGCCTCGTCGCATATCGGGCAGTCAAGCGGGTGATTTATAAGTATAAATTCAAGAACAGCTTGTCTTGCTTTTACGACTTTTTCACTTTTGGTATAAACGACCATTCCATCCGTGACCCTTGTGGCACAGGCGATGACTAACTTGGGCATTTTTTCAACCTCAACAAGACACATTCTACAATTTCCAGCTATTGACAAAGCGGGATGATAACAGAAATGCGGGATATCAATTCCAATTTCTTGAGCAGCTTGAAGTATTGTAAGTCCATCTTTTACTTCAACTGTTTTCCCATCTATTGTTATTTTGGCCATTTTCAAGGTTTTCTCTTTATTCTTAATCAAATTTGATCAAATCTTCAATTGGTGTATATTCAAGTCCGAAGGCATCAGCCACACCTTTGTGGGTAACTTTGCCCTCTATGATGTTAACACCTCTTCGCAATTCTTTGTTCTCCTTTATCGCAATTTCAAAACCTTTATCTGCAAGTTCAATTATATAAGGCAAGGTAGCATTTGTAAGAGCGATTGTTGATGTCTTTGGGACGGCTCCTGGCATATTTGCTACACCGTAATGGACAACGCCGTATTCAATGTAAACCGGGTCGTCGTGTGTTGTTGCTCTTATAGTTTCAATGCAACCGCCTTGGTCAACTGAGACATCAATTATAACTGCGCCCTCTTTCATCTGAGCAACCATTTCCTTAGTAACAAGTTTAGGTGCTTTTGCCCCAGGGATTAAAACCGCTCCAATTAAGACATCAGCACGCTTAACCGCTTTCAAAATGTTATATTCATTTGAAGCCATAGTTACTACATTTTTCGGCATTATATCGTCAAGATATCTCAATCTTTGCAAGTTCACATCAAGTATCGTAACCCTTGCACCAAGTCCAGCTGCAATTTTTGCTGCGTTTGTTCCAACGACACCACCTCCTATGATTGCAACATCTGCGGGTTCAACGCCTGGAACACCACCAAGTAAGATGCCACGCCCACCCATTGATTTTTCAAGATATTTTGCCCCCTCTTGCGGTGCCATTCTTCCCGCAATTTCACTCATCGGCTCAAGCAAAGGCAAGCTTCCATCATCTTTTTGAACCGTTTCATAAGCAATCGCAATGCATCCAGATTTAATAACCGCTTCAGTCAATTCACGACTTGCTGCAAAGTGAAAATATGTGAAAACTATCTGATCCCTTCTCAAAAGCTCGTACTCATATCCAATCGGCTCTTTGACTTTAACTATCATATCCGCCTTTGCGTAAATTTCCCTTGGGTCATCAACGATTTCCGCGCCAGCATCACGGTAAAGTTCATCGCTAAAGCCACTCCCAAGTCCAGCTCCTTTCTCAACAAGCACTGTGTGCCCATGAGCTCTCAGAATTGAAACACCCGCTGGTAAAAGTGCTACCCTGTTTTCCATCCTTTTAATTTCTTTTGGGACTCCTATTATCATGGTGTTTCTCCAAATTGTTTTTACTTGGATTGATTATTACTGTTGTAAATTTCTCCTCTTTCAAAATTTCTTGAGCCAAGCGTTGAACATCTTCTGGCTCAACCTTTTCAATCCTTTCTATTACTTCCTCAACTTCGGAATACTTCCCATTATAGACGAGCTCTATTTGTGCAAGGCGTTGCATCCTGTTTGACATGCTTTCAAGACCCATCAAAATTGAACTTTTAACCTGTGCCTTTGCCCTTTTTAGCTCCTCAGTTGAAATCCCATTTTCAACAATTGATCTAAACTCCCTAAAAATTATATCAAGCGTTCTATCAACATTTTTCTCATCCGAGGCGAAATAAACTCCAAAAATTCCCGAATCGTTGAACATTGAGTAAAATGAATAAATTGAATAAACAAGCCCATATTTTTCGCGGACATTTTGAAATAACCTTGAACTCATTCCATCTCCGAGCAATGTGTTAAGTAAAAGTACCTGATCCCTTCGTTCATCTTTCGCACCGTATGTCAAAACCCCCATACAAATGTGCGATTGACTTGATGGCTTTTCTATAACATACTTTTTAGGATTTGAAATCTTCGGCGCCTCTCTTGTTTTGTAAACTCCATTCTTTGACCTTGTGTCTCTGAAATACCTGAGCACAAGTTCAACTAAATCATCATGCCTTAAATTTCCAGCAGCTGAAATGACGATATTCTCAGCGGTGTAAAACTTGTTTAAATGATCAAATAGCTTTTCTCTCGTAAAACTTCCAACCGTTTCCCTCGTTCCAATGATAGGAAAACCTAAAGGATGCGGATATAAAAGTTGATATTCAAGAAGGTCACCGATATATTCTTCAAGGTCATCTTCTGTGTCATTTATTTCCTCGTAAACAACGAGTTTCTCTTTTTCTATTTCATTTTCTTCAAATGTTGGATTTTGAACCAAATCCGCTAAAACTTCAACTCCTTTTTCAAGCCATTCCCCCAAAATTCGGACATAAAAACAGGTATGTTCCTTCGTCGTGAAGGCATTCAAATAACCACCTATGTCCTCAACAAATTCAGCAATTTCTTGGGCGCTCCTTTTCCTTGTCCCCTTAAAAACCATGTGTTCTATGAAGTGCGTAATTCCATTGTCAGTTTCATTCTCATCTCTTGAGCCAACATCAACCCAAACACCAAGCGAAACACTTCGCACATGCGGAACTGACTCTGAAACAATTCTTATTCCATTTTCAAGAACGGTTCGGTTGTATAGTGAAACGATATCTAATTTTTCATCACCTTTGCTTGCTATCAACGGTTCCTTTCTTCTTTTTTCTTTTCAAAACACAGCTTTAGTTTTACAAAATATATCAAGTCATCTTCAAATAGTCAAGGAGATTTAAATGAACAAACCACTTTCGTCAAAAAGTTCTTCTTCCCTTTCCGGGGATGAAATTTTTGAGATTAAAACTAACAAAGCGACTATAAGTGCGATCGGCAAAATAACAAAAAGAAGGAAATTTATCACATTTCTCATTTAAAATCACCTAAATTTGTTTTTAAGAAAGTATACGCTTTGGTAAGGACATTTATGCTGTTTTTATGTTTCAAATACTTTAACGCCTCATCAAGCGTGACCCAGGCATAGTCCTCGTGTTCATAAGACAGACGAACATCTTTTTGTTGTGTCTTTGCAAGATAATAATTCACCGTTTTATAAATTAATTTCCCGTGCATTCGGTAGTAATAACCCACACTTTCTTTGAAACCACCGATAATTTCAATGTCTTTTATCCCCGTTTCTTCTTCAATCTCCCTTTTTACAGTTTCAATTTCACTTTCTCCTTTTTCAACATTTCCTTTTGGGAAATCCCAATGCCCGAGACCATACTTTAAGATCAAAAATTTCAACTGGCCATTCTCAACTCTGTAAATCACCGCTCCAGCTGAGTGTTCTCTTGTCAAGGTGACTTTTTCAAAATTGTTTTTCTTTTTAAATTTGTCAAAAAAACAATAAAATTCCAAAGTTGAAAAATCACTCAAGGATTCTTATAACGCGACTTCGCTTTATTGGTGATGTCGTTTTGACAACGCCAGTCATAAGAGCTGTTCGTGAGAAATTCCCGCACGCTTATATAGCATATCTTGCCGATAAAGACGCGATAACACTACTTGAGAACAATCCTTTCCTTGATGAGTTAATACCTCTTGATTTTAACTGGGGATTTTTTGAGCAGGTAAAATTTATTTCAAAATTACGGGCGAAAAAATTTGACCTTGTTATAGACCTTTTTGGAAACCCGAGAAGTGCAATTTTAAGCTTTCTAAGCGGTGCTGGGACAAGGATAGGTGGGGCGTTCGGCTGGAGAAAATTTTTATATACGCATCCAATTCCGAGAACAAATGAAAGGAAAAATGCCATTCAATTTCACCTTGATTATCTAAAACCCCTCGGAATTGATGCGAGAAATTTGAACCAGGAGCTCAAGACGGAGATTTTTTTAACACAAAGAGAAAAGGATTGGGCTTTAAATTATCTAAAAAGCAAGGGTGTTGATCTGAGCAAAAAAATTGTTGGGATTCACCCCGGGGCAACTTGGCCAGCGAAAATGTGGTTTAAAGAAAACTTCGCAAGCCTTGCTGATAAAATAACCTCAAAAACGGACGCCTCAGTTGTGATAACCCACTCAGAGAAAGAAACAAACCTTGCTTTGGAAGTTTATAACCTTACATTGAGAAAAAGAATTTACCTTCTTGACTCCCTCAACCTGAGAGAACTTGCTTCTGTATTATCTCATCTTGACCTTTATATCTCAAACGATTGTGGTCCGATGCACATTGCAGTGGCTGTGGGTACAAAAACGATAGGTATTTTCGGTCCAGGTGAAGAAGATATTTGGTTTCCTTATCCTGAAAGCATGGGGCACAAAGCATTAAGAGTTGATGTTGAATGTCATCCCTGCCATCTTAACTTTTGCAATAGGGAAGGGGAGAATTACATGAAATGTATGAAACTTTTAACTGTTGATATGGTTTTGAACGAAGCATTAAAAATAATGAGAAGGGGCTGAGGATTCAGCCCCTTGTTTTTATAAGACAAATTCAATGCCCGCCTCAATGGCTTTCCTGTTCATTTCATTTAATTCCCTCCTTTTGACGACGATGTCAAGCGCATCAAATACGCTTTCCTTGGTCAATATACCAGTGTATCCAATGTAAGCTCCAAGCATGACCATATTCGCTACTTTGGTTGAACCGATATCATCGGCAATTTTCGTAGCTGGGACAGGGATAATTTCAACATCTTCCCTTGATGGTTTAATGTCAATTAATGAATCATCGTAAAAGATGATACCACCGGTTTTAACCGTCGGCTCAAACTTTTCAAGTGATGGTCTGTTCATCGCAATTAAGACAGTTGGAATTGAAACAAGCGGGGAAGCGATTTCTGTTTCAGATATGTTGACATGACAATTCGCAGTTCCACCTCTCATTTCTGGTCCATACGAGGGCAACCAGGACACATGATATTCCTCAAGCATTCCAGCTTGCGCTAACATTAAGCCAAGAAGTAAAATACCTTGACCTCCAAATCCAGCGATTTTTATCTTCGGGTTTTTATACTTTTCTGTGATTACATTTCTTTTGTATTTTTTGGGTTGAACTATTGCACTATCAATACCAATGGCTTTTTTTATTTCCTCGGCGTTTAAAATTTTCCTTTCAAATTTCACTGGCTCAACCTTGTCCGAGATATCTTTGAAAACACCAAGCGGGAAATATTTAGTCATAACTTCATTTATCCATTTTTCCGCATCGGGTGGATTCATTCCCCAACCCGTCGGACAAGCTGAAAGCGCCTCAACGAAAGCAAAACCTTTACCCTCCATCTGAATTTGAATTGCTTTCCTAACGGCTTTTCTCGCCTTTGCCATGTTTTTAGCATCGGTCAAAGCAACTCTTTCAACATACACCGGTGCATCAAGCGTTGCTATGAGCTCAGCCATGCGAAGTGGATATCCCTCGTTACGAATGTCTCTGCCTCTTGGGGTTGTTGTCGTTTTCATGCCCGGCAATGTCGTTGGCGCCATTTGTCCGCCCGTCATCCCGTAAATTGCATTGTTAACAAAAAACACAGTTATATGCTCACCACGATTTGCTGCGTGTAAAATTTCATTCCCACCTATAGCTGCAAGATCTCCATCACCTTGATAACTTATAACAATACTATGTGGATGAACTCTTTTTATACCAGTTGCAACCGCAGGGGCTCTTCCATGCGCAACTTGAATATGCCCGGCATCAAAATAATAGTAAAGAAATACAGAACATCCAACAGGATTAATGAAAATGACACGATCTTGAACGCCGAAGTCCTCAATCGCTTCAGCGATAAGTTTGTGAAGCTTTCCGTGACCGCATCCCGGGCAGTAGTGTGTATTTATTTTATCTGCGTCGGGCTTTCTTTCAAATATGTTATAAAAAGTTGATGGCTTTTTTAAAATTGTCACCGCCATTTTCTCACCTCACTTTTGATGTTCAATTTCTTTTTCAATTTCAACAAATATAGTTTTAACCTGCTCAATTATTTCCTCAGCGGATGGGACCATCCCACCACACCTTCCGTAAAATTTAACTGGTCTCATCCCATCAAGGGCAAGCTTAACATCATCAACCATTTGCCCGGTGCTCAACTCAACAACTAAGAAAATCTGCGCTGTCTGGGCTAACTCGCGAATTTTTTTCTCGGGGAATGGGAACAAAGTTATCGGTCTTAATAGACCTACTTTATATCCTTCGCTTCTCATTATATCAACAACACTTTTTAAAATTCTTGACACTATACCATAACCAACCAAAATCAATTCGGCATCCTCAGTTTTATAATCTTCATATCTTACCTCTTCCCTTTTAATTCTCTCGTATTTTTCTTTCAATTTCAGATTGTGCTTTTCAAGGTCTTCAGGGGCAAGGTAAATTGATGTAATTAAATTATTCCGAGTTTCAGCCGTGCCATCAACACACCATGACTTGTCAATTTTCGGTATTTTCGGCTCAGGAAATTCAACCGGTTCTATCATTTGCCCGATGAATCCATCAGCAAGAACATAAACTGGATTTCTGTATTTTTCAGCCAAATCAAAGGCAAGATAAGTTAAATCACACATTTCTTGAACAGAATTTGGTGCAAGGACAATAACTTTGTAATTTCCATGTCCACCACCCTTGACAACTTGATAGTAATCCCCTTGCTCTGGAGCTATGTTTCCAAGTCCTGGTCCGCCTCTCATAATATCAACTATAACCATTGGCAGTTCAGCCCCAGCTGCATATGATATCCCTTCCTGCATGAGGCTAATGCCTGGGCTTGATGATGCTGTCATGGCTCTTATTCCACCGCTTGCTGCACCAAAGAGCATATTGATTGCAGCAACTTCACTTTCAGCTTGGATAAAGACGCCACCAACCTCTGGCATTAAAAGAGCAGCAGCTTCAGCTATTTCGCTTGCGGGCGTAATTGGATAACCGAAAAATGCCCTGCATCCAGCAAGTATTGCCCCTCTTACAACCGCCTCATTCCCTTTCATCAGTTGTTTTGCCATCTTCAAATTTCCTTTTTGTTTTCCTTCAACTGCTTTTAGCAGTCAAAACAAAAAAGGCGAGGTATATTTCACCTCGCCTTTAATTTAATGAGAAGATTTTTTCATCAACGACAGCGCCACGTTTATAAACTGTTATCGCCCCTGGTTCAGGGCAAGCGTAAAAACAAACCCCGCAACCAGTGCAACCATCCCCAACATATTCAGAGTAATGATAACCCCTTGAATTGAACTTATCTGAAATTTTCAAAACTTTCACTGGGCAAACCTCAATGCAAAGCGTGCAACCCTTACACTGTTCTTTTTCAATTTTAATAAATGCTTTTTCAAGTGTAATCGGCATCAATCCCTCCTGGTTGATTTTTAAATCCAAAGTTCAATCTCGTATTCCTTCTTGTGAGATAACTTTACATTTCCCTTGGCTTTGTTTAAAAGTTCCTTTATTCTCTCAACGCTCTCGGATATTTTATCAAGCTCCTCACCAGCAAGTTCAATGTAAATCTTCTTTTTCCCTTTGACATTCAAAGAATTTATGTGATTCCATATCTCATCCGTTCGCCTCTCTATCTCTGAAAGCTCACGAATCGCCTGGTTTATAAGTAGTATAATTTCCTCCTTTGATGTCCGCTTAAAGTAACTTCTGACCCTCTGAAACCTCTCCGAAAAGTTAATTCTTTTCATTATTAGCATCTCGTTTATTTGAATTTCATTTTAATTTAATTCCGATCAGATTAAATTGCAAACTCCGTGCCAGCGATAAATTTTGAAATAGGACTTGAAAAGGCGTAGTTTTCAAAGTGATTAGATGCAAAAACGCCACACGAATTATCCGATTGTGAAAAATTTTTACATTGAGGAATTTGATTAAACCATATCCTATCCCCCTTGAAAATTAATATCACTTGTTGTAAATTTACTAAAAAAGTTTTAAGAAAGGGAAATATGGCTGATAAAAGAATAGAAAGACAGGTGTTGCGTGTCCTTTCTACCGGACCAAAAACTTTTTGGGAGATTGTCAATCGCCAAGATGGGACTCTTAAGGAATTATACCAAACATTAAACAAATTAATGAAAGAAAACACAGTAAAAAGGGATGGCGAGTTTTTTTACCTTAATGGTCAAGCAGCGCTAAAAGTGTTTCCTGATCCGAGATGTGAAAATTGTCGTGGCGGAATTCAAATAAAAGGTGAGTATTTAAAAATTTTTGAGACATACAAAGAAATTGTAAAAAATAGACCTTTACCCTCAATTGAATTTGACCAAGGCTTCATTAGCGCTGAAGATGCTATAAGGAGAGCAATTTTTATGTATGAAAGAGGGGATGTTGAAGGGAAGTCAATCTTTATCCTCGGTGATGATGACCTTGTGAGCATTGCAATTGGATTGCTTGGTGTGGCAAAGAAAATAACAGTCCTTGAAATTGATAAGCGATTGACCGATTTCATCAACGATGTGAGCAAGAAATATAACCTTAACATCTCAACTATAACTCACGATGTCCTTGATTCTTTCCCAAGAAACGAGATGAATAAATATGATACATTTTTAACCGACCCGGTTGAGACATTGCATGGATTTATACTCTTCATTTATAGATGTCTTCAAGCATTGAAGAAGAAAAATTCAGCAGGGTATTTCGGCTTAACACATATTGAAGCAAACCTTGAAAAATGGTATCGCATACAAAAGTTTATACTTTCAACGGGGATGGTAATAACCGATATATTGCGTGATTTTTCATATTATCCAGAAGATGAAAATCAGTGGAACGAAAATTACCAGTATTATTTGATAAATAAAAAGTTGAAAATCGGACTGCCAAATGTTAATTGGTTCAGATCATCATTTTTCAGGGTTGAAGCTTATGACAAAATTAGATTAAGGAAATTACCGAGGTTAAAGTCGGCACATGAACTTTATGTTGATGATGAAGCATGGTGCACAGTTGAATATGAAACATGGGATTAAAAAGATCTGAAGCGGGAAAGCAATGGATATAAACAAGCTTTTTAGGGATGTTGGGAAAATTAAGGTCTTAGAGGGCATTATAAAAAGGGAAATAGAAAAGCTTGGAAGAACTTTGTATATTATGGAATTTTGTGGAGGACATACCCATGTCATAATGAGATACGGTATAGATGAACTTCTAAGTGATTATGTGAAATTCGTTCACGGCCCTGGATGTCCAGTATGTGTGCTTCCTATGAGTAGGGTGGATTTAGCCATAGAGTTAGCCAAGCAAAAAGATTTGATTCTTTGTACCTATGGGGATGTGATGAGGGTTCCGGGTTCAAACAAGGAAAGTTTACTTGTTTTGAAAGCAGAGGGATATAATATTAAAATGTTATACTCTTGTCTTGACGCTATAAAAATAGCTGAGAGAAATCCCGACAAACAAGTAGTTTTCTTTGCAATAGGTTTTGAGACGACAACACCACAGACAGCGCTCTTAATTTTGCAAGCAAATGAGAAGGGAGCTAAAAATCTTTCTGTGGTAAGCAATCATGTTATAACTCCTGCTGCAATACAACACATTCTCAATGCCCCAGAGATGAGGGAAATCGGTAAAGTAAAGATAGATGCCTTTATTGGTCCCGGTCATGTAAGCACGATAATAGGCACTAAACCTTATGAATATTTTGCAGAGGAATTCCTAAAACCTGTTGTTATTTCTGGATTTGAGCCATTAGATATAATGCAATCGGTTTTTATGATAGTTAAACAAATAGTAGAAAAGAGAGCTGAGGTTGAAATTCAATACAGTAGATTTGTATCAAAGGAAGGAAATTTAAAAGCTCAATTGTTGGTATCTAAGGTTTTTGAGTTAAGGAAGGAATTTGAATGGCGCGGTCTTGGTGTAGTTCCTTATAGTTCATTAAAAATAAGGAAAGAGTATTCTGATTTTGATGCTGAGAAGAGATTTCCTATTAATTTACCAAAATCCAGAGAACATCCCGCCTGCATATGTGCAAAAGTTATAAGAGGTGTGGCTTTGCCTACAGATTGTAAACTTTTTGGGAGGATTTGTAATCCGTTAAATCCTATTGGCTCATGTATGGTTTCTTCCGAGGGCACATGTGCAGCATACTATAATTATAAAGTAATGGAAAAAGTATGAGAATTCTTTTCTACTGCCACAGGTTTAATTCCTTGTCACAGCGGCTTTATTGTGAGCTTACAGAGAGGGGACATGAGGTTTCAATTGAATTAGATGTTCATCCAGATCTAATGATAGAAGCTGCGGAAATTTATAAACCTGATTTAGTAATCGTTCCTTTTTTGAAGAGAAAAGTTCCATCTGATGTCTTTAACCGTTTCCCGACCCTTATCATACATCCAGGACCTCCTGGGGATAGGGGTCCTTCAGCTTTGGATTGGGCTATATTTAGAGGTGAAACCCTTTGGGGTGTAACTCTACTTGAAGCAGTAGAAGAATATGATGCTGGGGATATCTGGGCTTATAGAACTTTCCCTTTAAGATTCTCTAAAAAATCCAGCATATATAGAAACGAGACAACCGAAGCAGCTGTGGAATGTGTCTTGGAAGTTTTAGAAACCTTTCCAGATGGTATAAGAAAATTCACCCCGAAAGATAAAATTTGGAATCCTTTGATGTCTGAAGAAACAAGACGGATAAACTGGGAATTGGATTCAACTAATGATATTTTAAGAAAAATTTATTCCGCAGATAGTCAACCGGGTGCTTTGGCAAAAATTTTAGATATGGAGTTTTATCTTTTTAACGCTTATCCTGAAGATTATTTTAAAGGGAAACCTGGAGATATTTTAGCCGTTAGGGATGAAGCAATTTGCATAGGGACAAAAGATGCTGCGATTTGGGTAACTCACTTGAGAAAGAAAGAGAAAAACTCTATCAAACTGCCAGCATTAAGAGTTATTGGAAATATGTTAAATCATGTGAAGGAGGAACCTATAAAACCTTGGGAAATAGTTGATTTTAGAACTTACAGGGAACTCATTTATGAGGAAAAAAATGAAATTGGGTTTATATTTTTTAATTTTTATAATGGAGCTATGTCAACTGAGCAATGCGAGCGACTCCTAGAGATTATAAAGTTTGCTAAAAAAAGACCAATTAAAGCTATTGTCCTTCTTGGACAGGAAGATTTCTTCTCAAACGGTATGAATTTAAACACCATAGAAAATGCGGAAAGTCCTGCGGATGAATCTTGGAGAAATATAAATGCCATTGACGATGTATGCGAAGAAATTTTACGAACCTTAGACAAACTAACTGTTGCCGGTTTGCAGGGGAATGCGGGTGCCGGTGGGGTTTACCTGGCTTTAACTTGTGATCTTATTTTTGCAAGGGAAGGAGTAATCCTTAATCCCCACTATAAGAACATAGGAAATCTTTACGGTTCTGAATTTTGGACTTACACATTGCCCAAAAGATTAGGTTGGGAAAAGGGAAGAGAAATAATGGGGAATAGAATGCCTATAAGTTCAAGGAGGGCTCTTGAATTAGGGTTAATAGATGGTGTTTTCGGTAAAACTCCGAAAGAGTTTAGAATTCTGCTTGTGGAAAAATTAACTAAAATTGTAAAAACATCTGAATTTGAATCTTTCCTAAGAAAGAAAAGAGAAGAAAGATTGAGAGATGAAGCAATAAAACCGTTAACGCAGTATAGAAATGAAGAGTTGGAGATGATGAGGATAAATTTCTATGGCTTTGATACCAGCTATCATATAGCCCGTTACTATTTTGTGAGAAGAATTCCTCCTTTCAGAACCCCTCCATATCTTGCGATACATAGAAGGCTTGATTTTAAGCTTTAAACTGGGATCAACGGGGAAATTTTGGGGAGAAAGCGTTTTTCAATTTTTACTTTTAAGATTAGGTGTCCGTCGTCTTCATATTTAACATCAAGAACTTCCCCAAATTTATAAATAAGGGATATGGCATTTGAGTTAGAGGTTTGTTTTGAGCTAAGATTGAATTTAAGTTCAACTTCGACATAACGCTCATCTATCATTTGAGATATTTTATCCTTAAGCGCTTGTATATTGACCCCACGCGAGGCGGAAATGAAAACAGCATTTTTGTACTCATTTGATAATCTATAAATCATATCTCTGTTTTCAAGTTTGTCAATTTTGTTAAAAGCAATGATTGTAGGTTTATCAGATGTTTTCAACTCTGTCAATGTTTCTTCAACCACTCGTATTTGCTCTTTAAAATTTGGGGAAGAAATATCTACTACATGGATCAATATATCTGCTTCAACGATTTCATCAAGAGTTGATTTGAAGGAAGCGATAAGATGATGTGGAAGTTTTCTTATGAAACCAACTGTATCTGTAAGAAGAACTTTTCGCGTTGGAGAAAGTTTTACTATCCTTGTTGTAGCATCAAGCGTCGCAAAGAGTTTATCCTCAACATATACATCTGCATCAGATAAGGCATTTAAAAGGGTTGATTTGCCTGCGTTCGTATATCCGACAAGAGCAATTCTAAATATATCTTTTCTTCCTTTTCTTTGTTCCTTTCTTTGGTTGTCAAGTTCGCTTAACTTCCTTTTTAAAACCGCTATTTTCCTTTTGACGAGTCGTCTATCTGTTTCAAGTTTGGTTTCGCCCGGTCCTTTCGTTCCAATGCCACCGTATTGTTTTGATAGATGTCTCCATCTACCGGTCAACCTTGGTAGAAGATATTCAAGCTGTGCTAATTCGACTTGAATTTTCGCTGGGGCTGTTCTCGCATGCGATGCGAATATATCAAGTATTAAAGTTGTCCTATCTATGACCTTGCAGTTTATTATCCCTTCAAGGTTTCTCACTTGAACTCCTGAAAGTTCATCATCAAAAATCACTATGTCAATTTTTTCTTCTTCAACAATTTTTGCTATTTGCTCCGCCTTACCTTTACCGATAAAATAAGCAGGGTCTGGTCTTTCCCTTTCTTGATAAACACGGCAAACCACATCAGCGCCTGCGGTATCTGCGAGCAATTCAAGTTCGTCAAGATATTCTTCAACTTGTGTTCTTGTTTGATTTGGAAATATAACACCGACAATTATTGCTCTTTCTCGTTCTTTGGTATAATTAACCAACTTCTGGTTCTTGATCTTTTTTTAATAAATTTAAGCGGAATTTTGAAAACTTGAAAATTTCGGTTTGATTTATTATATTTATAACGCAAAACACCGCGGGGTGGAGCAGCTGGTAGCTCGTCGGGCTCATAACCCGAAGGTCGCGGGTTCAAATCCCGCCCCCGCAACAAAAATTTTTATAAACAAAGAAAAGTGGGAGATGCCGAATCTTAAATCTGCTGAACGCAGAATGAGGAAAGCTGAAAAACGCAGGAGGAGGAATCGCCATTACAAATCAACAATGAAAACTTTTATAAAAAAAGTGAAAAACGCAACTACACGAGAGGAGGCTGAAGCTGCACTTAAAAAAGTTTATTCCATCCTTGATAAACTTGTTGTAAAAGGAATAATCCACAAAAACAGAGCAGCATCTTACAAGTCAAAGCTCGCCCAGTTCGTTAATAGTTTGCCTTCCTCATCAACAAGCCAGTCATAAGGGTTTTAAAAGATGCGACATAGCTTTTGATGGCTATGTCGCTTTCATCCAACCTAATTGAAAAAGTGCATAAAATTTTTTAAATTGTTATTGCAAACTGAAAAAACAAAAACTTTCCAAAACATGGAAAGAAAAATAAGAGTTCTTATCGCCAAAGCAGGGCTTGATGGACATGATAGAGGGGCTAAAGTTGTAGCAGCTGCGCTTAGAGATGCAGGTATGGAGGTTATTTATACTGGATTAAGACAGACGCCCGAGATGATAGTTTCCGCAGCTATTCAAGAAGATGTTGATGTAATAGGGGTGAGCATATTAAGTGGTGCTCACATGACGATCTTTCCCAAGATAATAAAACTAATGAAAGAAAAAGGACTTGACGATGTTCTTTTACTTGCTGGTGGAATAATTCCAGACGAGGATATACCTAAACTTAAGGAAATGGGGGTTGCTGAGGTCTTTACACCTGGGACTCTTACGACGGAGATAGTTCAATTTATAAAAGAGTGGTTTGAGAAAAATAAAAAGCAAAAAGTGGCTTAACTTATCTCTTCCTTCAATTTTCTTGTGATGATTTCTACATTATCAAAGTTTATCCCATCATTTAAAGAGAAAATTTTTTTGAAATCATCTGGTTTGAAAAAAATTTCAAATCTTCTTGAGTATTCGTTCAACTTTGACAGATAATAAGCAACATTCTCATCCCTTCGGAAAGGATTCCATTCCTCTACAAGTTTGCAATTTTCAAACGACTTAACATCAGGGGTTGAACCTGTAATGTAATAGGTTATTTTATCACCGGGGCGGTAATTTTTCCCCCTTGATATCGCAAGCTCGTAACCAGCGCTTTTATTTCTCCTTCCAAGTTTAACCATTTCAATGTATCTTTCGGGTTTTTCCCTTAAAGTTTCAGTTTTTGCAAGTTCAAATATGTCAATTTTTCTTTCAGAGATTGCTTTAAAAAGAGATTTATAAAGCTCGTGAATTTTTTCTATCTCACCATTTAGTAAATATCTTATACACTGTGCGATATATTTTCTTGCAAACGGTTCCATACCGCGCGAGATTAAAGAAGCACCCTTAATTTCAATGTTTCCATCTTTATCAAGCAAGGCATAGTTTTTCTTTTTGTAGCTTAACATTTTTTTGTAAAATCCGTTGTAGACGAGATTTATCCCTTCTGGCAAAATTGATGAAACCTGTTTCACGAAATCCGGAGATTTTACCTCGGTTGAATACTCTTCCGGCGGAAGGAAATAAATGCCATCTGTATCGGCTTCAATGACCTTGCCACCGCGTTTTTTTATCTCCGCGATGAGATGTTTTAAAATATCCTGTCCAATTGAGGTTACTTTGTCCGCGCTTTCATAATCATTGAAAATAGCGCGACTATAGCCGAGATAACCGTAGAATGAGTTTATCAAAATTTTAAATGAGGATTGTATTGCGTCGTACTTCGCTTTTTCCTTAGGTGTTTCAGCTGTCTTCATTTTGTGCTTTGCTTCAATTCTCATTTTTGTCAAACCCTCAAGCATCTTCAAGAATACGCCAAGTTCATCTTTTTTAGGCGCAACTTTGAAGTTTATCATTATTGAAGGATAAAGGGATTCAATATCCGCGTGAACCACATTTTCAAAAATTCCCGTATAGAAAATGTCTGTATAACCGCCCGTTGTTTGAAAACCCACATCTGGTTTCGGAAGCGAATGTCTTTGACGAAGATATGCCCTTACAAGCATTGACTCTATTTTTGATGATGAACCTGATTTAATCACTTGCCAAAATGAAAATGGTAACATTTGTGTTAAATAAAAATAAGGTGGGGTGAGAAGCTCCGAAAGTTTTCTCGTTTCCTCCGCATCTTGAATTGCATATTTAATTAGCGTCTCGGGTTCATTTTCCCAATACCAGGAAACTCTTTCACCTGGAATGAAAATTCTATTGGCAGATGAAATACCGAAGTATCTTGAAACATATTTGAGCGAATAACTTTCCAGCTCTCTTTTAACAAAGTCATAGAGTTGGACAAGTATCAATGTATCAATTATATGCCTTCCGTATATTTCTATACCTGTAAAAACGGTTTCTTTATCATAGGTTATCGTCGCTACCTTCGGCTTGCTTTTATCCCTCCCAAGTGAAAGTTCAACCTCGTTTAACTCCGCTCTTTTGATAAGATAAGGAAGATCAAAATTTAAAATGTTATGCCCTTCAATTACATCAGGGTCCTTTTTTTGAATTATCTCAACGAGTTCTGATAACATTTGTTTTTCGTTTTTTCTTCTCCCGTCAATTATGTGTTTCCAACCACGGTTATCGCTAAGAGCAATTAAAACAATCCTGTCCTCAATCCTTTCGGGGTTGCTGAATCTATGCCTCGTGTATGTTTCAATGTCAAGTTGGATTCGGTATATATCGTTAAATTCCATACCTTTGAATAATGTTATGCCTGTCTGAAGTAAAAACTGATGAACTGGGTCGGGTCTTAAATAAATTATTTCTGCATCTGCGTATGTCTCCACTTTGACCATATGTCTTGCGCTGTAATTTCTCAATATAACTCTTACAGCATTCCACATGTCTGTTAAATCGTTAAAGGCGCAAACATATTGATAAAAGTTGTTACCTTTAAGTTTCTTCAACCAGAAATTTTTCCTGAAACCTTCAAGATAACTTTTATCGCTTATAAAAAAGAATGGATAAAAATTCCTTATCTCCTCCCTTACAAGGTTTCCTTCTCTAAAGTAAAGTTTGACTCTGGATTCATCAATCTGTTGAACCGCTACGATGTTTTTTTCGGTATTATGTCCGTAGATTAATTCGTCCATATCAACTTATTTCAATTTCAATTGTTCTTCTTCCTCTTGGAATTTGACTCTTTATCCCAGCTTTGGTGACAAGTCCACAGCCAAGCATTATCCCTGAGAATCTAACTGCGATATATTCACCGAGTTCAAAATTTCCATTGTAGTTTTTTAAGATTCCACCGTTAAGGAAAACCTTTACGTCATTTTCGTTTTCAAGGTCAATGACATTTTTATTAACATATGGCGCAAGAAGTTGAAGAGCACTTGTGGAGATCTTCCATCTTTCCTTTTTTACATGCTTTGCAAGTTTTATACCGAGTCGCTGGATTATTTGGTTTAAAAGGTGAGTTTTGAGGTTTCGGTTTATGGTTGAATCATCGTTTGAGAAGAAATTGATAAAATCAATTGAAGAAAACCAAATTTCATCTGCTTTTATGTGGAATGCGAATTTTTCCCATACACTTTCGTCTATACCGAATCTATTGCTCAGGAAATTTAGCACCGATCTAATTTCTTGATTTTTATATGTTAAAAGTTTGAATTTATCGGTTGTTCCCTTTTGAGAGGATAAAATTTTAAAATCGTTTAAGGCGGTTGTTCTCGTTACGGTTATGTCTGTTTTTCTTATTTTTGCGATGAAAAATCCCTCGGAATTAAATTTAAAAGGATAAATGCGGATAGTCTTTTTCAATCTTTCATCAAGTTGAACTTCGTTGTAAAATGTAATCCCTTCATCAAAGTCAATGTTTTTGAAACTTATCTCTTCAATTTCAATTGGAAATTTCTTCAATGCGTCTTCTATGACGAGTTCGTTTTCTTCAACGGTAAGGGTGCAAGTTGAATAGACGATGATCCCATTTGGTTTTGCTGCCTTTATAGCACTTGTCAGAAGTTGTTTTTGTTTGTTGCTGAACCTTCTTACCTCGTTCTCACTCCACCAATTTAAAACTTCATTCGCTTTTGAAATTATCCCAAGCGCTGAGCATGGCACATCAACGAGAACTCTGTCAAAAATTTCAGGGAGGATGTTCCCAAATCTATTTCCATCTATTGATGTGACAGCAGTATTTAAAACCCCAAGTCGTTCAATGTTATGAACGAGGACTTTTAAACGGTCGGGGATAACATCGTTCGCAAAAATCACACCGGAATTTTTCATTAACTGGGCAATATGCGTTGCTTTTGAACCTGGGGCAGAGGCTATGTCAAGAATATATTCCCCGGGCTGAGGTGATAAAGCAATTGCTGGGAGCATAGATGATAAACTTTGAATGTAGAACAAGCCCGCAAAATGTTCAATCGTCTTTGAAATCGGCACTGGTTCCTCAAGCACTAGGAAAGCTCCTGGAACTAATTCAATTTCATTTAATTTAAATCCGATGTTTTCAAGACGAGTTTTTAATTCATCCGGTGAAATTTTTAATGTATTTGTTCTTAGGCAAAGGGGGGGACTTGATTTCAGCGATTTTATCATTTTTTCAGCTGAAATTGGGTCAAGGATTTTGAGAAGATAGTTTAGAATTTTCGTTCTCATAAATTCGTTAATGCAAAATGGGATTTTTTCTAAATATATGATTTTTGGAGATGGAAGGCAAAATTTACCTTTTGTTATTTTGATTGATTTTTAATGAAATTTTTCGTAAAATTAATTCAAGAAAAACATAAGTAACTTTTACAGATGAGCAAGGAAGCAAAATGGTTTTTGGGAATAATTGGTATAATTCTATCTCTGGCGGTGCTTTTAGTGGCACTGACTTTTTATACGCTTGTCTCATCTATGAAGATTGAAGTTGAAGAAGAAATTGACACTGGAAAGGATAAAGTTGCTTTGATCGAATTAAAAGGGGTTATTTTAAATTCGGAGGAGATTGTAAGGCAGATAAAAAAATACACGAAAAGTTCGTCTGTGAAGGCGATTGTGTTTTATGTTGATTCTCCAGGGGGTGGGGTTTCGGCAAGTGAGGAAATCTTTCAGGAATTAAAGAAGGCAAGGGAGAAAAAACCTGTAATTGTTTCTATGGGTTCTGTTGCTGCAAGTGGTGGTTATTATGTTTCTCTTGCTGGAAATAAAATAGTTGCAAACCCGGGGACTATAACAGGAAGTATTGGTGTGATAGCTCAATTTCCCAATTTTAAAAAGTTGCTTGATAAAATCGGCGTTGATTTTGAAATAGTGAAAAGTGGAAAGTTTAAGGATTCAGGGAATCCCTATCGTGGTTTAACCCCAGAAGAAAGAAAGTATTTTCAAAGTGTAATAAATGATGTTTACGAGCAGTTTGTTAACCATGTTGCAAATGAGCGGAAAATGAAGCGGGAGGATGTTTTGAAAATAGCTGATGGCAGGATTTTCACGGGCAAACAAGCTTTTGAACTTGGACTTGTTGATACACTTGGGACACTTGAAACTGCTATAAAAATCGCTGGGGAAATGGCTGGTATAAAAGGAGAGCCCAAAATTGTTAAAGAGAGAAAAAAGAAACTAGGGCTTCTTGATATACTTTTTGAGTCAAAAACTCTTGATGAGATAAAAGAAGCAATTTTAAATCAGCCGATTTTACAATATCGGTGTGAGTTTCTTCCGTAAAATTAAAAACAAAATTGAGATGAGAAATTGACGAAGACAGAGTTAGTTAAAATTTTAGCCGAAAGAATAGGACCTATAGTTTCAGTTGCTGATATTGAAAGGATAATTGATGGGGCTATTTCTATAATAATGGATTCTTTAAAAAGAGGCGATTATGTCCAGATTCGCGGATTTGGGACTTTTAGAGTTGTGAAACGAAAAGCACGAATTGCGAGAAATCCCAAAAAAGGTGAAATTGTCCCACTTGAGGACAGATACGTACCTGATTTTAAACCAACGAGGGAATTCAAACAGATGGTCATTGAAAGCTTGAGGCATAAAATTCTTGAGGAGAAGGGAATTCAAGGTTCGTCGTCTGGCTCAAGTGTAGAAGGGGAATCAAATGTTTAAAAAGTCAAGGAAATTTTTATCATGAGCGAAAAAATTTGTCCCGTTTGTGGTGTGACTTTGCCTGAACAAGCAAAGTTTTGCTATAATTGTGGTTCAAAGTTAGTTGAAGAGATCAAAGTTTTGGTTTGCGAAGTTTGCGGATATGAAAATGAAGTTGGAAGCAGGTATTGTATAAGTTGTGGTTCTATTTTGACCGGTGCATTGGAATCCACAGCTGAAAAAGAGAGCGGAAGAAGAATTGATATTGAATTTAAGCCATCCAAAGTTCAGGAGCATAAAAAAGAAAAAGAAGTTAAACAAAGAAAGCGGAAGAGATTTAAAGTTTCATCAACTCAGATTTTTTATGTTGGGCTTGCAGTTGTTTTCTTGGGACTGGTGGCTTATGGCGTTATGAGGAAGGAAAAGGAAAAAGCGGTGGATGTACATCAACTTCCTGAAATAAAC
Source organism: Candidatus Thermokryptus mobilis (assembly GCF_900070205.1). Taxonomy (NCBI): domain Bacteria; kingdom Pseudomonadati; phylum Candidatus Kryptoniota; genus Candidatus Thermokryptus; species Candidatus Thermokryptus mobilis. The sequence continues at coordinate 99,753 of NZ_FAOO01000007.1, forward strand.
TCTGAAATTATGGCTGAGATAAACAAATTGCGTGAGCGTGTTAATTCAAATCCAGATGATATGCAAGCGACATTGAAACTTGCAAATTTACTTCACGATGTCCATATCTTTGATCAAGCTGTTGAATACTACAGGAGATATCTTGAAAGAAATGAATCAGACCCAGATGCGAGGGTTGATATGGGAATTTGCCTTTTTGAGCTCGGCAGGGTTAATGAGGCTATAGCTGAGATGGAGAAGGCGTTATCTTATGCCCCAAACCATCAATTGGCGCTTTATAATCTTGGGGTTGTAAATCTCGCTATAGGAAATGTTGAAAAAGCGAGGGAATATTTTAAAAAATGCATTGATGTTAATCCGAATGCCGATGTTGCTCAAAAGGCAAAGAGGATGCTTGAGCAACATAAATTCTAAATAAAATTAATTTGGAGGTGGAAACTTATGCCTAACCTCAGGAAGAAGAGGAAAAAGAAGATGAACAAACATAAGTGGAAGAAGAGACGTCGGAAGATGAGGCATAAGAAGAAGATAAGATAATTTAATTTGGGCGGTTGCTATAAGGCAACCGCCACTTTTTATTTTTATTCGTTATTGCAAATTGAAAAACAAAAATTTCATTTAAATGCGAAAATTCATTTTTTCTTTAGTTACACTTTTTTTGATCTTTCAATTTGAGATTGAAAATGCTGATTCTTGGGGTTTTGATGCACACAAAAAGATCACTGAACTTGCAATTGATATAATTTTAAACCTTCAAAACGTAAAGGGTGTTGAGCAACAGAAGCTCAACTCACTTAAAAAGTTTCTTGAGGTGAACAAAGCAACCATAATTGAGAGATGCATTGAACCCGATTTGGTTAGAAATGAGCTTAAAGATGAGCAATTCAATCACTTTATTGATATTGATAGATATGGAAGTTATCCTTTTGGGGAATTACCTCGGGATAAAAGAAAAGCGATTGAGAAATTTGGATATGAAAATGTTCAGAAAAATGGTCTTTTACCATGGAGAATCGCTGAGGTGATGGATAGTTTAGGTGAGGCGATTTCAAAGCAGGACAATGAAAAAATGTTGAGATATTTTTCGTGGATTGCGCACTATGTTGAAGATGCACATCAACCTTTACATGTCACTGAAAATTACGACGGACAGTTGACAAATCAACCGGGAATTCACTCAAGGTTTGAAACTGAACTTGTGAAGTATATGATTTCCAAGAATGGGTTGAATTTTAATCCGAAGCGACTTGCGAGTGAGCTGGGTAATTTTGAACCGATCTCCGACAAAGTTAAATTTGCATTTGATATCGTCCTTGAAAGTTATAGATATATTGAGCCAATACTTGAGGCGGATAGATTTACAAAGGATAAAATACCGATTGAGAAACTCTATAGGATTGAAAAGCGAGATGGAAGGACGAGATATATCTATTCCGAAGATTATTATTCAATTATGAACGAGCGACTCGGTTCCCTTGTTCTTTCCAGAATGGAAAAATCAGCTGTTCGGCTTGCTTATATTTGGTTAAATGTTTGGATCAACTATTACAAATAAAATTTAAGTTAAAATGAAGAAAACGAAGAGAGTTAAGGCGCAGAGTAACAGAGTATATTTAAGTGAACGAGAAATACCTAAGAAATGGTATAATATAGTTTACGACTTGCCGGAGAAACCTAAACCTCCAATAAACCCTAAGACAGGTCAACCGGTATCAATTGACGAATTAAGTATAATCTTTGCGAAAAGTTTGATTGAGCAGGAAATAAGCGAAAGGCAATGGATAGAAATACCTGAGGAGGTTTTGAAGATATATCTATTATGGAGACCAACGCCACTTGTAAGAGCGCGAAATTTAGAGGAAGCGCTTGATACACCGGCTAGAATTTATTATAAGTATGAAGGTGTCAGTCCTTCGGGAAGTCATAAACCCAACACAGCTGTCGCTCAGGCATATTATAATAAACTTGAGGGGATAGAAGTTTTAACTACAGAAACTGGGGCTGGTCAATGGGGAAGTGCTCTCGCTTTTGCTTGTAATTACTTTGATTTGAAGTGTAAAATTTTTATGGTTAAAGCAAGTTATGAACAAAAGCCGTATAGAAAAGTTCTCATGCAAATGTGGGGTGCAGATGTGACGCCAAGTCCAAGCAATGAGACAGAAGTCGGTAAAAGAATTCTTGAAATGGATCCGAACTCGCCTGGTAGCCTTGGTATAGCTATAAGTGAAGCGATTGAAGTCGCAATTCAAGATGAAAAAAACCGATATTCGCTTGGAAGTGTTCTGAACCATGTTTTGTTGCACCAAACGATCATAGGGCTTGAGGCAAAAAAACAGCTTGAAAAAATTGATGAATATCCGACAATTATAATTGGTTGTGTTGGTGGTGGTTCAAATTTTGCAGGCATAAGTTTTCCTTTCTTGATGGATAAACTTTACGAAAAGAAAAAATCACTGCGAATCCTTGCGGTTGAACCCTCTGCTTGTCCAACGCTTACTAAGGGAATTTATAGTTACGATTACGGTGACACAAGTAAATTGACACCACTTTTACCGATGTATACGCTTGGTCATGATTTTATACCACCAAAAATTCATGCAGGTGGATTGAGGTATCACGGTATGAGTCCAATTGTAAGCAAGTTATATGCGGATGGTTTAATTGAAGCGAGAGCTTACACACAGAATGAGATTTTTGATGCTGCTTTAAAATTTGCACAAACTGAAGGAATTGTTCCAGCGCCTGAATCTGCTCATGCTATAAGAGCGGTAATTGATGAAGCGGTTAGGGCAAGGAAGGAAAACAAGGAAGAGGTGATTTTATTTAATCTTTCTGGTCATGGATTTTTTGATATGAGTGCATATCAAGATTACTTAAGTGGTGCGCTTGAAGATGTTGTTTTAACAGATGCTGAAATAGAGGAATTAACTCGTAAATTAGCCGGTTACCCTCGTCCTTAATTTAAGAAAAATTAATTTCGTTATTGCAAATTGATAAAAACAAGATTTGCACCAAGCCCCACAGGTCACTTACACATTGGAGGAGCAAGAACAGCAATTTTCAACTGGCTTTTTTCAAGAAAGAATAAAGGTGAATTTTATCTTAGAATTGAAGATACCGACAAGGAAAGGTCAAGTGAGGAAATGGTACAATCAATTGTAGATGGTTTAAAATGGCTTGGTGTTGATTGGGATGGTGATTTGTATTTTCAATCGCAACATATTGATGAACATGTCAAAGCTTGTTACGATTTGTTGAATCGTGGTCATGCCTATTTCTGCTACTGTAGTGAAGAAGAGCTTGAAATGAAGCGCAAAGAGGCGGAAGAGAAGAAAATTCCATACAAGTATGATAGAAAGTGCTTATACCTTACTGAGGCGGAAAAATTAAAGTTTGAAAAAGAGGGAAGAGCCAAGGTTATAAGGTTTAAAGTTCCCGACGGCGAAACAATTTTTAATGATGTCGTTCATGGAGAGATAAAATTTAAAAATTCGGAAATAGATGATTTTATAATTTTGAGATCAGATGGAACACCTGTTTATAATATGGCTGTTGTTGTTGATGACCACAATATGGGAATTACTCATGTCATCAGAGGTGATGATCATATTTCAAATACCCCGAAACAGATTTTAATTTATCAGGCACTTGGTTGGGATATACCTGTTTTTGCGCATGTGCCCTTGATTTTGGGACCCGATAAAAAAAGGTTAAGCAAAAGGCACGGAGCAACTGCTGTTATTGAGTATAGGGAGAGAGGATTTCTCCCCGAAGCAATGTTCAATTTTCTTTGCTTGCTTGGTTGGTCGCCCGGTGATAACCGTGAAATAATGAGCGTAGAGGAAATCATTGAGGCATTTGACATTTCAAGAATTCAAAAGAAAAGCGCTATATTTGATCAAGCTAAACTTGAATGGATGAACAGTGAATATATCAGGAGGAAGGATAATTTTGAATTATTGAAACTTTTGAAACCGTTCATTCAAAAGTATGGCTATGAAGTTGAAAGTGAGGATTATCTTCTCAAAGTTATAAGTTTAATGAAGAGTAGGGTTAAGGTTTTGGAGGATTTTGTAACTTTCGGAAGATATTTCTTTGAAGACCCGCTTCAATATGATGAGGAAGGGTTAAAAAAATACTGGAAAGAGAATACAGCAGAGATACTTGAAAGTTTTATTGAGAGGTTGGAAAACTTAGAAGATTACAACGCAATTGAAATTGAGAAGAGACTAAGGGCTTTAGCTATGGAGAAAAACATAAAAACTGCTGAATTAATCCATCCGATACGGCTTGCTATTACTGGGATGAAAGTAAGTCCTGGGCTTTTTGAAGTTATGGAAGTTCTTGGGAAGAATACGGTTATGAGAAGAATAAAAAAATTTGTGGAGAAATTTAAAAATTAACAGGGGAGCTTTAATGATACTTCCAATATATCTTTATGGCGATCCAATTTTTAAGAAGCCGGCTCAAAAAGTTAAGTGGGTGGACGAGAAATTCATTGATACGCTTAAAGATATGTTTGAAACGATGACAGTTGCTGACGGAATTGGGCTTGCAGCGACGCAAGTTGGGATTCCTTTTTCTTTTGCTGTAATTGATGTTTCAGTTTATGAGGAGTATAAAGATTTTAAAAGAATGGTTATAATTAACCCGGAAATTGTTCATTCTGACGGTGAAGATGTAATGGAAGAGGGATGTTTGAGCATCCCGGGAATAAGAGCCGAGATAATAAGACCTGCGAAAGTTGTCTTGCGTTATCAGGACATTGATATGAAGGTAAACGAAATTGAATGTGAAGGTTTGCTTGCAAGGGTCGTTCAGCACGAAGTTGATCATCTTTACGGGAAATTCTTTATTGATTATCTTTCTCCAGTGAGGTTGAAGACATTAAAGCCGAAATTAACTAAGATACGAAGAGGCAATGTGAAGGCACATTATCCAGTGGTTGTTCCGGGGACAAAGAAGGTTATTTTTCCTGAAGTTGAGGCAACAAGTAGAAGACAAAGCAGTGATTAAAAAGAAGAAATTGTATCGCTTCAATGAGAATAATCTTTATGGGAACTCCTGAATTTGCAATTCCATCTTTGGAAGTTCTTTTAAAAAACGGATATGAGATATGCGCGGTTGTGACTGCACCGGATGAGCCGAAGGGTCGTGGATATAAGCTTTCCCCACCCCCCGTTAAGGTTTTTGCTTTGCAGAACAATTTGAAAGTTCTTCAACCTCAAAATTTGAAAGATCCAAATTTCATAAACGAGATTAAAAAAATATCTCCCGATTTAATAGTCGTTGTTGCTTTCAGGATACTCCCAAAGGAGGTTTTTTCAATTCCACCACTTGGGACAATTAATGTTCATGCTTCACTTTTGCCGAAGTATAGGGGAGCAGCACCTATAAACTGGGCAATAATCAACGGGGAGAAAGAAACAGGTGTGACGACATTTTTTATAGATGAGAAAGTTGACGCTGGGAATATCATCCTTCAAAAGAAAATTGAGATAGGACAGGATGAGACGGCTGGAGAACTTCACGATAAACTTGCAAAACTTGGAGCAGAAGCATTGCTTGAGACCGTGAAAATTATTCAAACAGGGAAAGTTCAAACAGTTAAACAGGATGAATCGCTCGCAACACCAGCTCCAAAAATCAAGAAGGAAATGTGCCAAATAAATTGGACTGAAATGAAAGCAGAACATGTTCATAATTTCGTTCGTGGGCTTTCTCCTAATCCCGGTGCTTTTACATTTTTAAATGGGAAAATTTTAAAAATATACAGGACAAAACTCGTTGAAAAAACATCTGAAGCTGCCGATTTGAAACCAGGGCAAATAATAGTTGATGGAGATTCAATATTTGCTGTCTGTTCGGATTTAAAGCTGGTTCAAATACTTGAGATTCAAATTGAGGGAAAGAAAAAATTAAAAAGCGAGGAATTTTTGAGAGGTTATAAACTAAAAACAGGGGACAATTTTGAAGTTATTGAAATAAATGAACTCAGAAAAATTTTGAAGAGGGAGTGATGATATGCTCAGTTTGTGGTGTTAAAAATTCAAAATTTGACGTTAAGTGCCGAAATTGTTCTGCTTTCCTTCAAAGTCCAGTGAGGGTTTTAAATTTCTTTGAAATTTTATATTTGCTTTTCTCCAGCCCAAAGATCGCTTTTCATAAGATTATGATCTCCGAGAGAAAAAATTTTGTAGTTTTACTTGTCTATCTTTCTGGCGTGTATTTGTCAATTGATATATTTTACTTGCTTCATGCTGGGGAAAAGTTTGACAATTTGATCTCTTTGATATTTATTATTTTCGCTATCGGGTCAGTTATTGGGTTAATCTTTATTTTCTGTATCTCACTTGTATTAAAGTTGTTCTTTAAATTCGGGGATGAAAAACCTAATTTTAAATCACTTTTTGCGCTTTTATCATATATAACTGCGCCGATGTCCATATCAATTGCATTTCTTCTGCCAGCAAAACTTTCTGTATTCGGAATTTACTATTTTACAGAGACACCAAAACCTTACGATCTAAAACCGATCCCGTTCTATATTTTTGCCTTGATTGATTTAATCTTGAAACTTTACTCGTTATCGCTTTTATTTATAGCGGTAAATTACATAGCGGAAAGTTTACCAAAGACGGTTCTCTTTATGGTTTTAACTTCAATTTGTATGGTCGTTTTATTAAATTTATTAACAGAGGCAGTAAAATTGCTTCTCTTTTATTGAGATATAAAAGCACATTTTAAAAATCAAAATTGGGAGAAAAATGAAGAAAAAAATCAACGCAGTTCAGTTTGGTTTAGGTCCAATAGGACAACTTTGCGCTAAAACAATTTTACAAAAGCATAGTGAAAGGATCAATCTCGTTGGTGCTGTTGATATTGATCCATCAAAGGTCGGAAAAGAACTGGGCGAACTTCTTGGGATTGATAAGACGGGGATTGAAGTTGAAAGCGATATTAAAAACATATTGAAGAAAAAAAAGGTTGATTTGGTTTTTCACACTACCACATCTTTTATGAGCGATGTCAGAAAGCAACTTATTGATTTGATAAAGTTAAAGTTGAACATAGTTTCGTCAACCGAGGAATTGTTTTTCCCGAGGTATAGAAACCGTGAGATTGCAGAGGAAATTGACAATCTTGCGAAAAAATTTAAAGTTAGAGTACTTGGCACTGGTGTAAATCCGGGTTTCGTTATGGATGTTTTACCCTCTGTTTTAACACAGGTCTGCACGAGCGTTAAAAGAATAAGGGTTGAAAGAGTTGTAAATGCGTCAAAAAGGCGTTTGCCACTTCAACTTAAAATTGGAGCTGGGCTGAAGGTAAGCGAATTCAAAGAAAAAAAGGCAACGGGTAGATTTGGTCACATTGGACTTGTGGAATCGCTCCAGTTTCTTGCTTATGTTCTTAACATTCAACTTGATGAGATTAAAGAGGAGCTTGATCCAATTGTAACCTATAAAAACTTGCGAACGGATTACCTAACAATTCAGAAAGGAAGGGTTGCTGGCATACATCATAGAGCTATCGGCTTTAAGGATGGGAATGAGGTTATAGAGCTTGATTTAAAGATGTTCATTGGAGATCACAGAGATTATGACGCAGTTTACATAGATGGTGAACCACCGATAAAGATGAAAATTTTAAATGGTGTTTTTGGTGATACAGCGACAGTTGGAAGTTTAATAAATTGCGGATATTTAATTTTCAATGCCAAACCAGGGTTGTTGACCATGGCAGATATTGGTTTGCCACATGGATTTTTTAGTCAAAAATAAATTTAGGATTTTAAGTTGGCGTACGAGTTTGTTCTATCAAAATGGTTTAAACTTGGAAATGAGCTGAAAACTCACATAGTTTTAAATCCTTATGCAGGGAGATGGAGGGGTGCTAAACTATACCAAAAAATCCTCCAGTATGCGAGGGCGATAAAATATCTTGAAAGATTTCAACTGACCACGGCGCCGGGTGAGGCGATTCAAATAGCAAAGGAGACGAAGGCAGAGCTTATCGTAGCAGCCGGAGGCGATGGAACAGTAAATGAAGTTGTCAATGGCATTCTTCAAAGTGGATCTGAAAAACTTCTTGGGGTTATTCCAATTGGTTCTGGTAATGATTTCGCCAAGATGTTAAATTTGAAACCGTTTAAAATCAAGATGGCAATTGAATCCTTAAGAAGGAAAACAACGATTACATCTGATGTTGGTTTGATTGAATTTTTAAGAAATGACGGGACATCCGGAAGTAGGTTTTTTATAAATGGAGTTGGGATTGGGTTTGATGCAATGGCTGCCGATGAAAGCCGAAAGATAAAACATCTTCGCGGGATTCCGCTTTATACTCTTGCTCTTTTGAAGACACTCGCAAAGTATAAAGCACCTGAGATGAACATCAAGATTGATGGGAAGAACATATCGGGGCGGATTTTCCTTGTAGCTATCGGCAATGGGAAGTCTGCCGGAGGTGGCTTTCTTTTGACGCCAGATGCGAGAATAAATGATGAAGTTTTTGATGTTTGTTTGGTGAATGATCTTCCCATTTTTAGGGTTCTTCAGGTATTGCCAACCGTTTTGAAAGGAAAACATACCAAATATCCAGAAGTGACGATGATGAAAGCAAGAGAGATTGAAATAAAGTCCGACTCCGATCTTGTTCTTCACGCAGATGGTGAAATACTTGGAACTAATTTAAGATGGATTAGAATTTCAATTATTCCAAAAGCCGTTGAAGTGATATCAAATATGCAAAGTTAAAATGGAAAACGAATTTAAAGATTTCAAAGCTGGATACGTTGCAATCGTAGGTGAACCAAATGTAGGGAAATCAACCCTGCTTAACACTTTGCTTCAACATAAGATATCAATTGTGACACCTAAACCGCAGACGACAAGGCATAAGATAATTGGAATAATGACAGGTGAGAACTATCAAATTGTCTTCCTTGATACACCTGGTTTGATAAAACCGAGGTACTTGCTTCAAGAGGTAATGATGAGATATGCAGAGTCAGCGCTTAATGACGCTGATATAATTCTTTTTATGGTTGATGTCAAAAAGGTGAAAACTAACGAAGCTGTAACGAAAACCTTGCCGTTTGAAATTTTAAAGCGCTATGCTGATCAAAAACCCATAATACTTGTCATAAACAAAGTTGATTTGGTCAATAAACTTGAGGTTCTTCCGATAATTGATTTTTTTAGCAAAGTTTTCCCATTCAAAGAGATCGTTCCAATTTCAGCGTTAAAGGGTCAAAATATAGATGAATTGAAAAAGGTTTTGCTTCAATACCTGCCAAATCATCCACCATTTTATCCACCCGATATGGTAACTGAACATCCAGAAAGATTTTTCGTGGCTGAGATAATTCGTGAGAAAATTTTTCAGATCTTTAGACAAGAAATACCATATTCAACCACTGTTTCAATAGTTGAGTTTAGAGAAGCAAAAGAAGAAGGGGAGCGTGATTATATTCGGGCTGAAATATATGTTGAGAAGGAATCACAAAAGGGGATTATAATTGGGAAAGATGGACAAATGCTTAAAAAGGTTGGAACGCTTGCCAGGGAAGAAATTGAATGGTTTCTCGGGCGTCCAGTTTATCTTGACCTCTATGTTAAAGCAAGGAAGAAATGGCGTGATAGTAAAGCGTGGCTAAAGAGATTGGGATATACAGTTGACTAAAAAAAGGAAATTTTAAAATGCCTAAAATAAAGCCATTTAGAGGCATCTCTTATAACAAAAGTTTGCCAATTGAAAAAGTTGTAGCACCGCCATACGATGTGATAAGCGAAAAGGAAAGAGACGAGCTTTATGAATTGCATGAGTTCAATGTCATAAGGTTGATTTTGAACAGAGACGCTGATAGATATGAAAGAGCCAAAAAAATTTTTGATGATTGGTTAAAAAATAATGTGTTGGTTGAGCAAAATGAAGAGGCGATTTACATCTACGAGCAAAAATTTGAAGTTGACGGGGAGCTTTACAAAAGGGTTGGGATTATATGCTTGATGAAGCTTGAGGAGTTCGGCAAGGGTAACATTTTCCCACATGAGAAAACCTTCCCGAAACCAAAAGAAGATAGATTTAACCTTTTGAAATCAACCAACGCGCAATTTGACCATATCTTTGGAATTTACTCCGACCCACAATTCAAACTTGAAAAATTAATTGATGAGTTCAAGCCAAGCTCGCCACTTTTCAATTTTGAATTTCCATCTGGGGGTAAGGTGTGGCATTATCTTTATGATATAAAAAATGCGGAATTTTTTGAAAAAGTCGGCGAAATTTTTGAAAATTTACAGATTTTCATCGCTGACGGTCATCATAGATATGAAACGGGCTTGATGTTCAGGGATTATATCGCTTCTCTTCATGGGGGGAATTACCCGAGTTCGTATGACTATATCTTGACATATTTAACAAACATGGAGGCAGAAGGTCTTGTTATCCTGCCAACGCATAGGATAATTTCAAATGTGGACAAAGTTGAGCTCAGACATAAATTCAACTCCGAGAAAATTTCAGCACAATTTGAGATAATTAAAATTAATTCAAGCCAAGATTTCAAAAAACACTTTCCTCTTAAAAACTTCCGGAAGGGAGTTTTTGGAGTTTGTCTTGATCGGGATGATTTTTTAATTTTGAAAATAAAAGACAAGGATATGATAAACTCAATTTTGCCTGATCATTTGCCCGAGCCGGTCAAATTGCTTGATGTGACGATTCTCCACGAATTTATTTTTAATTTGCTTGGGTTAAATACCTCGGAAATTAAACTTAGCTATACCCACAATTTAGATGAAGCGCTTAAACTTTCGGAGGAAGTTGATAAAGTTGCCTTTATTTTAAATCCACCGAGTATAAATGATGTCAAGAATGTTTCTCTTTCAGGAGCAACGATGCCTCAAAAATCAACATATTTTTACCCCAAAATTTTGTCAGGAATAGTAATGAGGAGATTTTAAACTCAATGAAAAGGAAGATCTTAAAGCTGATAGAGACAAATAAAGCCCTTTCTAAGTCAAGGATTCCGGGGATTGATTATACAATAAACCCGTATTTTGGGTGTGAATTTGGTTGCTCATATTGCTATGCGGATTTTATGTCACGTTTTTCAAAATTTCGCAAGGTTTTCCCAGATGACATTGAATGGGGCGACTTTGTTGGCGTTAAGATAAACATCGTTGAAAGGTTGGAAATTGAATTGAAAAAAATTCTCGCAAAAAGTTCATTGCTTGGGGAACAAGAATTTAACATTTGGTTTAGTATAATGACCGATCCGTATCAATTTGCCGAAAAGAAATTTTTATTGACAAGAAGATGCCTTGAGGTTTTGCTTAAATACAGCGGTGAAGGATTTAAATTAAATGTTGGGGTCTTAACGCGCTCACCCCTTGTGTTAAGGGATATTGATTTGTTTAAACAATTCATCGGAGAGAAAAGCATTGAAATTGGAATTTCAATCACGACGGACAATGATAACATTAGGAAAATTTTTGAGCCAGAAGCTCCGACGATAAGAAGTCGCATTAAAACGCTTGAAAAATTAAAGGAAAACAACTTAAAGACATTTGCTTTTATTGGACCAATTTTGCCGATGGATGCGAGAGAACTTGCAAATCAAATTAGTGATTTTGTTGATTATGTGTTAATTGATAGAATGAATTATGTTTGGCGAACTGCGGCAATTTATAGAGCTAATTCAATTGAGTTTGCGATGAGCGATAGTTATTTTAATGTTGTCTCTGAAGCACTTGTTGAGGAATTTTCGTCAAAAGGGATAGCAGTTGAAGTTCTCTTCCAAAACAAAGGTTGAAATGGAAAAATGAGAGCAAAACTTCGCCTTTTTTGGTTGTTTTTATTCCTTTATCCGGTTTTGATTTTTGGGCAGATAAATTCGCCAGAGCGATATTTCGGTTTCAGAATGGGGGAGGATAAGAAATTAATCGGATGGGGTGAAATCGTTGGCTATTTTAAATATGTTTCTGCTAATTCAGATAGAGTAATCGTTGAAGAGCTTGGTAAGACAACGCTTGGGAAGCCCTTTATCGTTGCCATTGCTTCTTCAGAGAGGAATATAAAAAATCTTGAAAATTTAAAAGAGATTCAACGAAAACTTGCCAAACCATATACGCTCGGTGAAGACGAAGCAAAGAGATTAACACGGAATGGAAAGGTCTTTGTCTTAATAACGATGAACATTCATTCCACTGAAATAGCTTCAAGTCAAGAATCGGTTGAGTTAATTTATGAATTTGCGACGAGAAATGATGATGAAATGAAGAATATCCTTGAAAATTGCGTAATTCTTCTAATTCCATCGTTAAATCCTGACGGGCAACAGATGGTTGTTGATTGGTATAAAAAATATGTCGGGACAAAGTATGAAGCATCCCCGATGCCCTGGCTTTATCATTATTATGCTGGGCACGATAATAACAGGGATTGGCACTTTTTTAGTTTAGTTGAGACGCGACTCACGGCAAAGGTTTTATATCACGATTGGTTCCCACAGGTCGTTTACGATCAACATCAAATGGGTTCTGATGGTCCAAGGTTTTTTGTGCCACCATATTCTGACCCAGTGAATCCGAATGTTTTACCTGAGATAATGGCTTTGACGAATTTGTTTGGGAAATATATTGTGTTTGATATGGTACAAAAAGGGTTTAAAGGTGTTGTAACTGGTGGAAGGTTCAACGCGTACTTTCAAGGGACAATGTCAAAAACACCGCTTTGGCATAATCGCGTTGGAATTCTATCTGAAGCAGCGAGCGTGAGAATTGCCACCCCGATTTACATCCCTTATGGTAGTGTAAGGGGTCTTGGGGATGAAATACCAGATAATAGCTTGTCAAATAATAATTTGAATCCGTTTGAGGAGGGATGGTGGAGATTAAGGGATATAATTGAATATGAGAAAGCAGCAACATATGCGATATTAAACTTTTCGGCAAATAACAGAGAGAAAATTCTTTGGACATTTTACAATGCGAATAAAAAATCAATTGAAAAGGGTTTGAATGAACCTCCATTTGCCTATATCATTGACCTAAACCAACAAAATGACCCAAATTCTGCTATTGAACTTTTAAAGCGTTTGCAATTCGCAGGGGTTGAAATTTACAAAGCTAAAAAATCTTTCATTGTGGAAAGCAAAGTGTTTTCTGAAAATACTTTCATCATCCCTCTCTCACAGCCATGCAGGCCATTCATTAAAGATGTGATGGAAGTTCAAAATTATCCTGATATTCGGCTTTATCCCGATGGACCTCCAAAAAGACCTTACGATGTAACTGCATGGACTTTGCCTTTGCAGATGGGGGTCAATGTCTTTGAGTTGAAAGAGAAAAAGGAAATACAAATGGAAAAGGTTAGCTTGATTGATTTTGGGGAATCAAAATTCATAGGAAAGGGAAATTTCATTGTTATTGAAAGGAGGTTTATAAATTCATATCGTCTCGTCAATTTGCTTATGAAAGATGGAATTAAGGTCTTCACAGCAAAAGCTGGTGACTTTAAAGGGAATTTTGTCTTGAAAAACGATAAAGTTACAATTGATAAGATAAAGACGTATTCAAAAAATCTTGGGATTGAGCTTAAAATAGTTAACGACTTGAAAGAGAGCGAGCTTGTTGAGATAAAGAAAAAGAATGTTGGTATTTATCAACCGTGGATAACGAGCATGGATGAGGGCTGGACACGGCTTGTCCTTGACAGCTTTTATTTTGATTACAGGGTTTTTCACAATAAAGAAATGAAGGATAAAAAGACATTTGATGAAATTGATGTGCTAATTCTTCCGAGCATGGGGGCAAATGCTATTCTTGAGGGGAGAGGATTCAGAGGAACACAAAGGATTGATTTCCCAAGTATGCCTGAGGAATATGAGGGTGGTATTGGAAAAGAGGGTGTTGAAAATATAAAAAACTTTTTAAAACGAGGTGGGACTTTGATAACCCTTGGAGAAGCAAGCAACTTCGCAATAGAACAATTGGGCATATCTGTTAGAAATGATTTGAAAAATTTAGGCCCGAAAGAATTTTTCGCACCTGGGACAATTGTAAATTTAAAACTAAATGACCCTGATAATCCAATTTCTTACGGCTTAACAAAACAAGTTCCGGCTTATATTATAAATCCCATTGCTTTTTCAACCTCTGTTTATTCTGATAAAATCAGCGCGATTGCAACATTTGACGATGAAAATGTCCTTCTCAGCGGTTATCTGCTTGGCTCGGATAAGATCAAAGGGAAAATTGCACTTTGTGAAGTCCCGTATGAGAAGGGGAAAATTTTGTTGTTTGCGTTCAGACCCCAACATAGGTCCCAAACTTGGGCAACATTTAAATTTTTATTCAATGCAATTCTAAATTAAAACCCTGTGAATTGATGAAAATTTTGGAAAAGACAGCCGTTAAGGTTTTCCTTTTCTTCTTGATTTGTTTTATCTGGGGTTCAACATGGTTTGTGATAAAGGTTGGACTGCAAGAATTGCCCGTTTTTTTCTCGCTTTCAATGAGATTTTTAACGGCAAGCATCGTTCTGTTGCTTTTACTAAGAATTTTTAGGATATCTATTCCAGTTAATGAAAAGTTCATCTTTCTATATCTTTACCTTGCTTTCGTTTCTTTTTTAATTCCTTTTTCACTTGTTTATTGGGCTGAGGTGACTATACCGAGCAACCTTGCGAGCATCCTTTTCTCAACTTTGCCTTTTTTCGCTGCTTTATTTTCAAGGTTATTCTTAAAGGAAGAGCTTAATTTATTACAACGCATCGGACTAATTTTTGGATTTGTTGGAGTGGTGTTAATTTTTAAAATGGACACAGCTAATTACGGAAGTTCTTTCGTTCTGAATAAAAAATTTGTTCTGAGCATGTTAGCTGTCATTTTAAGCGCACTTTTAAATGCTTCTGTTTTAATTGTTGTTAAGAAGTATGGCATTGAAATTCACCCTCTCGCCATTAATTTTTTACCTTTGACATTAAGCGGTCTTATGCTTCTTGTTTTATCAAGTATCTTTGAGGATTGGGGAACGGTAAAGTTAGGAATTAAAGGCATTGGGAGTGTAATTTATCTTGGTGTGTTCGGTTCAATTGTTACATTCACGGTGTATTACTGGCTTTTGAAGAAAGTTCCAGCAGTGATAATGTCGCTGACAGCGTTTTTAACACCTGTCTTTGCGGTGCTTATCGGTGTATTTGTGGGAAAGGAGGAAATTTCAGCAAACATTCTCGGTGGCGCATCTTTGGTTTTAACAGGCGTATTAATGGTGAATTCATATTTCATCTTCAAAAAATGAACATTACATTATGTTTTTCAGGTTTTTAATCATTACCATTTCCCTCGCTACAGTGGTTTATTGTGATGTTTTTGATGTCCTTCATTATGAAATTTACATTGACCTTTATAAAGGTCTTGTTGAAAGGAATGGTTTTTACAATGGCTCTGTAAAAATTAAGTTTCTCTTGAAAGAGGATGCTTCATCTATCAAATTTCACGCTGTAAAAGATGTGGTTTCCGTTGATTCGGTTTTTCTTTTGTCGGGTTGGTTTAATGTTGAGCTAAATTTCCAACAGGATTCCGAAAATCTTAATATAAATTTCCCGAGGGTTCTTTCCTCCGGGGACACAGTTGAGTTAAAAGTTTATTTCAGGCGAAGTTCTAATTTGGATCGTGGTTATTACTTTTATAAAAAAGAAGAAGCACAAATTCCGTATGATATCGCTTATACAATGACTGAACCATCTGACGCAAGGTTTTGGTTTCCCTGTTATGATGAACCCTGGGATAAAGCAACCGTTGAACTTATCATAAAGGTACCAAAAAATTTTCTTGTCGCTGGAAATGGGCTATTAATAAGGGATGAAATAATTGGGGATGAACGGATTTTTTATTGGAGGTCAATCTTTCCGATGTCAACTTACCTTATGGCTTTTGCTACATCCGAGTATATAACATTTTCGGATTGGTATAAAAAGGTCACAAACCCAGCCGATTCAATTGAAATTAAATACTATGTTTGGCGTGAGGATTCGTTGAAAGCGGTGAACGCTTTTAAAAATGTTGTTGATATGATGAAATTTTTCTCCGTTAGATTTGGTGAATATCCATTTGAAAAATATGGAATGGTCGCTGTTTACCCATTCAGTTATGGTGGGATGGAACATCAAACGATGACAACAATAAACAGGCGATGGCTCAATGGAAACTATGAAGGGGGAATCGCTCACGAGCTTGCTCATCAATGGTGGGGTAACCTTGTGACTTGTGAAAATTGGGTTGAGATATGGCTGAATGAGGGCTTTGCATCATATGGCGATGCATTATATACCGAGTATAAGTACGGAAGAGAAGCTTTTGTCTCAAAGCTTAAAAGTTGGGCGAATTCGTATTTTAAAGAAGATTCGTCAATTAGGTATGCGATTTATAATCCACCGCCTGGAAAACTTTTTGGAACAGCTGTCTACTTCAAGGGTGCATGGGTTTTACATATGTTGAGGAATTTAATAGGTGATTCAACCTTTTTCAAAATCCTTCAAGAATGGGGGAGAAGATATGCTTATGGAACAGGCACAACAAGAAAATTCAACGATATCGTAAACGAGGTAACCAAAAGTAATTTTGATTGGTTTTTTGAACAGTGGGTTTTGGATTCGGGTTATCCAGTTTTTGATTTTTACGCAACCATCCTTGATTCGCAAATTGTAATTAACATCAGGCAAGTTCAAAAAAATAGCAGAATTTTCAAAGTTCCAATTGAATTTAAAATCAGCACACAAAGTTTTGATACACTTTTAACTTTCTGGAATTACACTCCGGATACGATTTATGTGGTGAAATTCGGTTTTATCGCTAACAGAGATGATTTAAAAGTTGAATTTGATCCAGACGAGAAAATCTTGAAGAAGGTGAACGCTATCGTTATAAACAAAGCTGAAGCGAGCACACCTTTGAACTTCAAACTTTACCAGAACTATCCAAACCCGTTTAATTTTGAGACGAAAATTGATTTTGAAATTGGGGGAAAGGTGGGCAAAATCTACAAGTGTAAGATTTCACTTTATGATGTATTGGGGAGGAAAATTAAAGATATTTTTGAGGGCGAGTTTCCCGTTGGAAGATACTCGCTCAACTTGAAGTTAAATGATTTAGGTTCGGGGATTTACTTCTGTGAGCTAATTGTAGAAGATATTGGAGAAATTGTCTATCAAGGCAGGATCAAAATGGTTTTGTTAAAATAAACCTTGAGGTTGCCATGACGAAGTTCAAAACAATCATTGAACCATTTAAAATTAAAGCTGTTGAACCGATAAAATTTACAACGGAAGAGGAAAGAGAGGAAATTTTAAGAAAAGCTGGATACAATGTTTTCAACATCCCAGCTGAAGATGTTATAATTGACCTTTTAACTGATAGTGGGACAAATGCGATGAGTTCAAAACAATGGGCTGGCATAATGGATGGGGATGAATCATACGCTGGGTCAAGAAGTTTTTTCAGGTTTGAAAAAGTAGTCAAAAGAATAACAGGGTTTAAGCATGTTATACCTGTTCATCAAGGTAGAGCAGCTGAAAAAATCTTGTTTTCAATTGTAGCTGGACCTGGTAAATTCATTCCTAACAACACACATTTTGATACTACGAGGGCGAATATTGAATTTGTCGGTGGAACAGCGGTTGATTTACCCATACCTGAGGGTGTTCAACCAGATGTATGGCATCCATTCAAGGGGAATATGGATGTTGAGCGACTTGAAAATTTTATAAAGGAGAAAGGACCGGAAAATATACCTCTTGTTATGTTAACGGTTACAAACAATTCAAACGGAGGACAACCTGTCTCAATGAAAAATATAAGAGAGGTAAAAGAGGTCTGCAGTAAATATGGAATTCCTTTGTTTCTTGATGCTTGTCGTTTTGCTGAAAATGCTTACTTCATAAAAAAGAGGGAAAAAGGTTATGAGAACAAAAGCATTCTTGAAGTTGTGCAGGAGATGTTCTCATATGCTGATGGCTGTACGATGAGCGCCAAGAAGGACGCATTTGCAAATATCGGCGGGTTCCTTGCTCTTAACGATGATGAGCTTGCTATTAAAGCGAGAAATGTTTTGATCGTAACTGAAGGTTTTCCAACTTATGGAGGGCTTGCTGGAAGAGACCTGGAAGCAATAGCTCAAGGTCTTGAAGAAGTGATTGATGAAAATTACCTTGTTTATAGAATTAGATCCGTTGAATATCTTGCGGAGAAATTGATTGAAAGAGGTATTCCCGTTTTAATCCCACCCGGTGGTCATGCGGTATATCTTGATGCGAGGCGATTTGCTCCACATATACCGCCAGAGCAATTTCCGGGACAATCAATCGTTGTTGAGCTTTATAGAGTTGGTGGAATAAGAGGTGTTGAGATCGGAAGCGTTATGTTTGGGAGAAAAGATAAAGAAACGGGTAAATTCATCCCGCATACGATGGAGCTTGTTCGTCTTGCTATTCCGAGGAGGGTTTATACACAAAGTCATATTGATTATGTCGTTGAGGTGATCACTGAGGTTTATAAAAATAGGGACAAATTAAAAGGGTACAGGATTGTTTGGGAGGCGCCACTTTTAAGGCATTTTACAGCGAGATTTGAACCGATAGAGTAAAAACAAAAATTTTGGAGGTGAAGAAAAGTGCATTTATTTAGAAAAAAATCAATTTCTCAAATTTTGGCAGAAGCGGAAGGTGGGGAAAATAGGTTAAAAAGGGCACTGAGTGCGTTTGATTTAACTGCCCTTGGTATCGGAGCTATAATTGGAGCTGGAATTTTCGCGCTCACGGGAACGGCTTCGGCAGGTGGTGCTCATCATATTGGAGCTGGACCAGCGATTGTAATCTCATTTATCATAACTGCTTTAGCGTGTGGGTTTGCTGCTTTGTGCTACGCTGAGCTTGCATCAATGCTCCCAATTTCGGGTAGCGCATATACTTATTCGTATGCTGCTTTTGGCGAATTTATCGCTTGGATAATAGGATGGGATTTAATACTTGAATATGCGGTTGGAAACATCGCCGTTGCTATAAGTTGGTCCGCATACTTTGTTGAACTGCTACGAGGTTTTGGAATCACGCTCCCAGCTTGGCTCACAACTGATTATGTGCGTGCCTTGAATTCACCCGAAATTTTAGCCTCAGCGCCCAAGCTAACTCTACCATTTTTAAATAAAACAATACCGATTTTTTTTAATTTACCAGCTTTTGGAATCGTAGCATTAATAACCGTTGTTCTCGTGATTGGAATAAGAGAAAGTTCCACTTTTAATGCAGTTATGGTTGCGATTAAACTGGTGATTTTATTATTCTTCATAATTGTTGGGGCTTTTTATGTGAAGCCAGAAAACTGGCATCCTTTCGCACCCAATGGATGGAAAGGGATAATGACGGGAGCTGCACTTGTCTTCTTTGCATATATTGGTTTTGATGCCATTTCAACAGCTGCTGAAGAGACAAAAAATCCGCAAAAAGATTTACCCATCGGGATAATCGCTTCACTAATTATAACGACGATATTATATATTGCCGTGGCGATTGTTTTGACCGGGATGATTCACTATTCCGAGTTAAATGTTCCTGAGCCACTTGCAAAAGCTTTTAGTGTTATCGGCTTGAATTGGGCAGCTGGGATTGTCTCTTTTGGCGCTGTGGTCTCAACAACGGCGGTCTTACTTGTCTTTCAGCTTGGACAACCAAGGATATTTTTTTCAATGGCAAGGGATGGTCTTCTCCCTCAATGGTTTGCTAAAATTCATCCGAAATTTAAAACACCTTATGTGACAACAATACTCACCGGTGTTTTTGTCGCTATACCAGCTGCATTTGCAGATATAGGAGAAGCCGCTGAGCTTACGAATATAGGAACTCTTTTTGCTTTTGTTTTGACTTCTGGTGGTGTTCTCATTTTAAGATATACTTCGCCTGAAACGAAAAGACACTTTAAAACACCACTTGTCCCAATTGTGCCGATCCTTGCAATTTTATCGTGTTTTTATCTTATGTTGAGTTTACCGTTAATAACCTGGATTCGCTTCCTCATTTGGCTGTTGATCGGCTTAGCGATTTACTTCGTTTATGGAATTAAACATAGTAAGCTTATTGAGAGGGAGAGCAAATCATGATTGTTAATTTTCTCTCTTTGTGTTATATTTAAGCAAAAACAAACTTGATAATGTCTTTATGAAGGCAGTGATTATGGCTGGTGGCTTTGGAACTCGTCTCAGACCTCTGACGATGAATATCCCTAAACCGATGGTTCCGATAGTAAATATACCAATAATGCATAGAATAATTACGCTCCTAAAAAAGAACGGAATAACCGACATCATCGCGTTAGTTTATTATCAACCAGATGTCATAATGAATTACTTCAAAGACGGAAAGGATTTTGGTGTGAATATAACTTATGTGAAGGCTGAAGCTGATTTTGGGACAGCTGGAAGTGTTAAAAATGCCGAAAATTTCATCGGTGAGGATGAATTTCTTGTCATTAGCGGTGATGTTTTGACAGATATTGACTTATCTAAAGCAATTGAATATCACCACGATAAAAAGTCAAAAGCGACAATTGTTATAACAAGGGTTAAAAACCCACTACCTTATGGTATAGTGATTGTAAGAGATAGTGGAGAGATAATTCGTTTTCTTGAAAAACCAAGCTGGGGGGAGGTTTTCAGTGATACGATTAACACAGGGATTTATGTTCTTGATCCATCGGTGCTTGAATTTATACCCTACAAACAAGAATTTGATTTCAGCAAAAATTTATTTCCGCTCCTACTTGAGAAAAAATTTCCCTTCTACGGTTATATAGCTGAAAGTTACTGGAGGGACATCGGAACATTAAGTGACTATCTTGAGGCGCACCTTGATTGTTTAGCTGGACAGGTTGAGATTGAGATCAAAGGTGAAAGAATTGAAACTCCAAAAGGCGTAATTTATGTCGGGGAAAATGTGAAAGTTGCGGATTACGACCGTTTTGAAGGTGTTGTGGTGATTGGGAATAATACAAGGATAGGCAAAAAAGCAAAAATTATTAATTCAGTGATAGGTTCATTTTGTGAAATAGAAGATGAGTGCGAGATAATTGACTCAGTTATCTGGGATAGAACAAAAGTTAAAAGACGAGCGAAGCTAACACTTGATGTGATCGGCTATGATAATTTTATCGGTGAGGGGGCTGAGATAAACGAGAATGTTTTTATAAGCGATCGTTGTATAATTGGGAGCTCAGCGAAGTTGCTTCCAAATATAAAGTTATGGCCATTAAAAGTTGTTGAAGATGGTTCTATTTTATCAAAAAGTTTAGTTTGGGAAGATAAATGGTTAAGCGAGCTTTTTACTGAGGCAAGGGTAAGCGGTATTTCAAATATAGAAATGACACCTGAATTTGGTGCAAAGCTTGGGGCTGCTTTTGGTGCTTTACTGGGGCAAGGGAAAACCGTTATCGTGAGCCGTGATGCAGATAATGTCTCAAGGATGATGAACAGAGCTTTGATTTGTGGGTTAATCTCGGCAGGATTAAATGTTGATGATATAAGAATTGCGTCTATCCCAATGGTTCGCCATGAGCTTCGCAGCGGTAGATACGCCGGAGGTCTACATGTTCGCAAATCTCCAGTGGATAAAAATCAAACCGATATTATATTCTTTGATTCTAACGGTATGGATTTACCAGTAGGAAAGGCGAAAGCAATTGAAAGGTTGTTTTTTGGAGAGGATTTTCCAAGAGTTCCCCATGATAAAGTCGGAACGATTAATTTCCCTGTCAGAACTATTGAAGGATATGTTGAAAAATTTTTATCCGCACTCAACATTGATGCGATCAGAAAACAAAGTTTTAAAATTGCGATTGATTATTCAAATGGGGTAGCTGTAACAGTTTTACCGAATATCCTTGGACAGCTTGGGTGTCAGGTCATATCCTTAAACGCATATCTTGAGCCCACTAAATTAACAAGGTCTGATGAGGAGTTTAAAAAGGCGGTGGACGAACTATCGCAGATTGTAACTTCAATTAAATGCGATGTTGGTTTTATGCTAAATCCGGGGGCGGAAAGAATTTGGTTAATTGACGAAAGAGGGAAATTACTATCAGACAATCGTTTGCTTTCAATTGTAACGAAGCTTTTCTTAAGCGTAAATGCTACGAAGGTAAAAAAAATCGCTGTACCCATTTCCGCATCGCTTGAAGTGGATTTAATCGCGAGCGAGTATGGCATTGAAGTTGTTAGAACAAAGAACTCACATTATGGAATGATGGAAGCTGTGTTAAAAGATCCAGAGATTAAATTTGTCGGTGGAACTAAAGGTGGTTTTATTTTTCCGGAGTTTTTATTTGCCTCTGATGGCATGTTCGCCATTTCAAAAATACTTGAACTTATGGCTTTAGCTGAACTTAAGATTGGAGAAATTGAAGAGAAATTGCCAAAGCTTTTTTTGAAAAGGTTGTCAATTCCATGTCCGCGTGATCTTAAAGGTAAAGTTATGAGATATGCTACACTTGAAAGTGAAAAATCCAAAAGGCAACTTATTGATGGCGTTAAAATTTTCCTTGATGATTTAACCTGGGTTTTAATACTTCCGGATAGACAAAGAAGCGAGGTTCATCTTTTCGTTGAGTCAAATGATGAAAAAATGGTTGATAAGTTGATCGGTGAATACTCAGAGAAGGTTAGAAGTTGGATAATGTTGCAAGAAAAATAAAATAAGGGGAAAAGGTGAAGATAAGCGAAATATTAACTGAGGATTTCGTTGTTGTTGGACTTGATGTTTCCACAAAGGAAGATGCAATAAATGCACTTGTTGATATTATAGCTAAGTCAGATAAGGTAAAAAACGCAAATAAAGTAAGAGAAGCGGTGTTTGAGCGTGAAAAGATTATGACGACAGGGGTTGGAAAAGGATTTGCTGTTCCACATGGGAAAACAGACGCCGTGACTGATATAGTAGCAGCTTTTGCCGTTACTAAAAAGCCAATTGATTACGAATCGCTTGATGGTGAACCTGTTCGCCTTATATTCCTGATTGTTGGGAGAGATAATATGGTCGGACCTCACATTAAATTATTGAGCCGAGTTTCAAAGTTGATGAATGACAACGATTTCAGAGAAAAACTGTTAAACGCTAAAACCCCAAGGGAAGTTGTTGAATTATTTAAAACTGAAGAGGAAAGATATCTTGGGTGAGAGAAAAGCATTAAAAAATGTTCGTGGGACGAAAGATATTTTACCTGAAGATTCGTTTAAATGGCAACATATAGAAACAAAAGTGCGTGGAATTTTTGATCTTTATAACTACAAAGAAATAAGAACGCCAATTTTTGAGGAAACTGAACTGTTTGCTCGAGGTATTGGTGAACTAACCGATATTGTGAGTAAAGAAATGTATACATTTAAAGATAAGGGTGGAACCAAGTTAACTTTAAAGCCGGAGATGACTGCATCGGTAATGAGAGCATACATTCAATATGAGATAAATAAAAAAGTCCCCCTTTTCAAAGTTTATTACATTTCTCCTATGTTTCGCCAGGAAAGACCTCAAGCAGGTCGTTTAAGACAATTTCATCAAATAGGTGCTGAGGCGATCGGTAGTGTAAACCCTGAGGTTGATGCAGAGATAATTTCATTGACACTTCACATAATTGATAGCTTTGGTGTAAAAAATTATTTGTTAAAAATTAATTCCGTCGGTTGTCAGAAGTGCAGACCTAAATATAAAGTTGTTTTGCGGGATTATTTAAAAAATTTTTACGATAGTTTATCTGAAGAAAGCAAGAAGCGCTTTGAGTATAATCCCCTCCGTATTCTTGATTCAAAAGATGAATCTGATAGAAAAATAGTTCAAAATGCCCCTAAAATTTTAAATTACCTTTGTAACGAGTGTGATGCTCATTTTAAAGAATTACTCGCATACCTTAATGGGCTTGGCATATCATATGAAGTTGATGCCCGCTTAGTTCGTGGTCTTGATTACTACACAAAAACAGCTTTTGAAGTGTTAAGTAAAGAGCTCGGTTCACAAGATGCTATTGCAGGTGGAGGAAGATACGATATGCTTTCAAGCTTAATTGGTGGTCCTGATATTCCAGGAGTTGGCTTTGCTTTAGGTATGGAAAGATTGCTTATAATTCTTGAGAAAAATAATTACAACTTCGGTCAAGATAAAAAAAACCTCATCTTTATCGCATCAGTGGGGAGCAGAGCTAAACTTCATTCTTTAAAGATAGCTCAAGAACTCAGAAAGAAATCTATACCATGTGAAATTGACCTCTTAAATAGAAGTTTGAAATCCCAGATGAAAGAAGCAAATAGACAAGGGGCACGCTATGTTGTTATAATAGGTGAAAGTGAAATTGAAAAAGATGTTTGCCTTGTAAGAGATATGAATAGCGGTGAACAAGTTGAGGTGCCATTTGGTAAAATTGTAGAATATATTGTTGATAAATATGCCAAGGAAATCACCAAGAATTGAGCCTGAATTCAAATATGACTTTACGCTTTATCTATCTATTGACTACGATGAGATAAAAGATGAAAAATTTTTAAAATTTTTAATAGAGACAACTCAACACTTCGTTGCGTTTTCTTATGAATTGAATGTTGAAGTTCAAAAAGAAGACAATCAGTTGACATTTGTAATACTTGGTTTTAAACCGCCTAGCTCTCCAATTTCACAATTCGGTCCGGCTCGTTTTGAGTATAGAATTT
Organism: Candidatus Thermokryptus mobilis; assembly: GCF_900070205.1. Lineage (NCBI taxonomy): Bacteria > Pseudomonadati > Candidatus Kryptoniota > Candidatus Thermokryptus > Candidatus Thermokryptus mobilis. The sequence goes on from NZ_FAOO01000007.1 coordinate 124,497, forward strand.
ATGGATATAAGGAAGGGATTTATAAAATTACGGTAGTTAAAAAGGAAAAAATCAAAAATAGGTTTCAAGTTCTAATAACTGATGACAGAATAAAAGTTAAAAGTGAACCGCAAAAAAATAAATTTGTAAAAATAAAAGTAAGTTGATAGAATGCGTCCTATTTTATTTCAAATTGGACCGATTCCAATTTACAGTTATGGTTTGATGATGGCGATTGCATTTCTTGTAGCGGATTTTTTAGTGAGTCGCGAATTCAAAAGGTTGCGATTTAATATCAATTACGCAAACGAAATGGTAGTTCTAGCCGTTGTCTCTGGTATAATTGGAGCAAAAATTTTATATCTTCTTGAAAATTTTAGCGATTTCATCAAATCCCCTCTTGAAATGATATTTTCAGCTGGTGGTTTAACCTGGTATGGTGGTTTTATTCTTGCCTTCATCGTTTTATTCGTCTATGTCATAAGAAAAAAGTTGCCGGTTTTAAAAGTTTTGGACGCAATAGCACCTGCAGTAGCACTTGGTTATGGTATTGGAAGAATAGGATGCCACCTGTCTGGTGATGGTGACTATGGCATTCCAACGTCTTTGCCTTGGGGAACTATCTATGCCAATGGAACATTAAAGCCAACATATGCGCTTCGTGAATATTTTGAACGCTTTCCAGAACTCGCCGAAAAGTATAATTACCACATTTTGTCCTCAAAAATAGTAGGAGAAGACAAATTTGGATTTATCACGGAGTTTGATAAAACAATCAGACTCCATCCAACCCCGATTTATGAGTTTCTGATTATGCTTTTAATTTTCATTTTGCTTTATTTCTTTAGAAATAGAGTTAAGTATTCTGGTGAACTTTTTGGAATTTATTTAGTTCTTTCGTCTATTGAAAGATTTACAATAGAGTTTTTACGATTGAACCCACCTTTGATTTTAGGTCTAACTGAAGCACAAGTTATTTCAATTTTCCTGTTATTAGTGGGTGTTTTTCTAATTAAAAAAGTTCGTGGGAAAAAATGGTCATTTTAGGAAAAATTTTGCAGGCGATTGGAATAACTGAAACGATGATTGGATTAATTGCAGGATTGCAAGGTAGCATGAGAAATGAGATGATCTTTACCGGTGTAGGGGTGATAATTTTTGTAATTGGACGCCAAATTGAAAAAATTGGATGGAAAAATAAAGCAAAATTATAGTATCTCCAAAACATCCAATAAGGATTTAATCTCATTTTCCCATGTTAGCTCTCTTGTGGCACGCTCACAATGATCCCTCATCGTGAGATACAAATTATGGTCAGTCAAAAGTTTTCTCGTGGATTCAACAATCTCACTTATATTTGATGGATCTACAAGTATACCCACTTTGTAAGTCTCAATAATAGCTCTAATTTCAGGCAGGTCACTGGCGATAAATGGTATTTTTGCCTGTATATACTCAAAAATTTTATTCGGAAGAGAGAAAAAATAACTAAGCGAAACAGGTTTTATTATGCAAAGACCTACAATTTTTTTGATATTCGGAAATTTTATTTCTTCATCCGGGGAATAAGGACCTAAAATTTCAACTTTGGATTCAAGATTTCGCTTTTGAATTTCCTCCAGAAGTAGATTTTTTAATTCACCTTTACCTACGATTAAAAGTTTGATATCGTTAAATTCAAAGGATAACCTTTGAATTAGCTCAAAATAAATATCAAATCCTCTATCTTGATGAAAAAGACCAAGATAAAGAAGGGCATTTTCTATTTGCTTTTTGTAGATAAATGTTTTTTCTGATTTCCATTTAACAGTTGGAAAATTTCTTACAATAAAAATTGGTTTTTCAAATTTACTTGAAATTAACTTAGCAATGGATTGATTAACCGTTAAAATTACTGAACATCTTAAAGTAAAAATTTCTTCAAATAATGATATTATTTTTTGGACAAAACGCCTATTTTTGGTTGAAGCAAGGGAGGAGTAAAACTCCCTTGAATCGTAGATCATTTTGGCATTGCATTTTACGGAGATTAGCCATGCGATCGGAAGTGAAAATAAGTCCGATGATATAACTATATCAGCGCATATTTTTATTATCAGAGGCAGTGATTTAAAATAAAAAGACAAAATTTTAAAAAGCGCTCTTCTGAATTTTCTTAGTTTTATATGTATTACTTCATCATTGCTTTCAATAATTGGTTCATTAGGTTCAGCAGCACAGATAACTTTTACGATATAGCCAGCCTCCTTTAAGGATTTATAAATTTTGAAACTTCTTGAATCATTTTTAATATTTCCAAGAAAAACAATGAGTATTTTTTTCATCTTCTCAAAGTTTATAGATTAATGATAATGTATGTGAAGAAGGTAAACTATAATCAAAAGGTGAATATGCATAGTTAACAATGAACTTTGCAACTTTTACCCCAAGTCCAAATTTAAAAGAGTGCACATACAAACCAAATTCATAGCCTACTTGAAAATTTAAGATAGAGTTAAATTCAAAGCTTGAGCCAAAGCCGTATAAAAACCTTTTTTCAAGCGTTCTATATCTTAATTCGGAAGTTAGAAGCAACTTTGCAAAATTGGTGGCATACTTTGTGGATGCTCCAAATGACACAATAGATGAAGGAATGCCAATGTTTCTTATTGCTCCACCCAAGTTAAGTTCAAATTCTTTGAGATTTAAAGTATATAAAAAACCTAAATCGGCAGATAAGGTGTTGGTTTCGTATACATAGATTTTTTCTAATATATATTTCGTAGTTAGCCCGATTTTAAATTTTGATTTGAAATTTGGAGAAATTGAAAAAGAAATAGCCATATCCCGCGCTGAGAAATAGCTAATTGGGTCACCCGGTTTCTCCCTTAATTCTATGTGCGATATTATCAAGGTGTGAAGGGATAAAGCCATGTTAATAAATTTATTTTTTATGCCAATTGCGCTATAAAGAATATCGCCGTCCACCATCCAGTTGCGATAAGAAAGCATCACACTGGGAGATTCAATCATAGATAAAATCGCTGGGTTGTAATAGATAAAGCCGAAACTAATTGGTGATGAAACCACAGCGTCTCCCATTGAAACCGCTTTTGCATCTATGCCTATAGTTAAGAAATTAAAATTACTTTTGCCACCGCTGACAGCTACAAATTTCAAGGTAATTAAAAAAATAAAAATTATTTTTTTCATCACAGGTTTAAATTTTAAGTTTTAAATCTCTACTCCAATACCTAAAAATTGAACTGAGGCGAATGGAACATTAACCTCATATTTATAAGCATAGTCAAATGAAATAATAACTTTGCTAATCTTCCTTCGCAGTCCAAAGCCCAAAGATAGAGAAGGGGTATTAAACATGTCAAATCCACCTCTGAGTGAAAGATTTCTACCAATAGGATATGTTTCTAAGCCCAAATTTATCCTTTTTTGTTTTTCCACAAAGCTGAAATCAAATGATAAAAGGATTTTATCTTTAAGTTTGTAAAAAGTTGAGATTTTTTTAGTAATAGGAAATCGCTCTATCACAAGATGACCTTTTTCTCCATATAGGTTTGTTGAATCCCATCTATACTTAGCGTTTAAGTCCTGAAGAACAAAGCCAAAAAATAAGTTATCATGTAATTTAAAAATGAAACCAAAATCAACACCGAGGGTTCGCGCATTAAAGTCATGATAAATTTCGCTATAGTAAAATTTAAGCGATAAACCAATTGAAAATTTCTGGGTTAATTTGTTTGAGAATGAAAATCCAAACATATATTCGCTTGTTTTAAAATTTTCTATATGAAAACCATCAACATCTCTTAAATCAATATTTTTTACACCAGCTCTTATCAAAAAAAAGGAAAAGCCAGCCGTCGGATAAAGTGATTGAGTGTAGTGTACAAAGTCAAGGGTTCGGTCAAGCGAGAGAAAACCCACTGTCAATGTGCCTCTTTTTAAATTAACGAATGGCAAAACCGCAGGATTATAGTAACCATTTACTTCTCCTTCTATGACTGCTCCCATTGCATTACCCAAGGAAATTCCTCTAGCCCCAAAGCCAAGTCGTGAAAACGACGCAATTGAAAGATTTTGTGAATTAACCATTGATTGAAATAATACAGTCATTAAAACGATCTTTATGCTATTGAATAACGAGTATTTTGCCATATACTTCCTTGTTGTCTATTTTAACCCTGTAGAAGTAAACTCCATTTGGGACAACATTTCCAGATTCATCCCGGCCATTCCATATCTCATCAAATTCCCTCGGACCATTCCTTACCGCGTTTCTTACAACAGTTCTTATCTTCCTCATTGAGAAATCAAAAATTTCAATCGTAACATTTGAATTATTTCTATCAACAGCATAGTGTATCCTCGTAACTTCATTAAGTGGGGAAAATGGATTTGGATATGCGTATGTTTTATCTGAATTATAAACTTTTTCATAAGCCCTTATAACTTCCCATTTTTTCGTATCTGAATCAATGAATTTAACGAGACCGTCAGCGCTACCGATCCAAACGGTATCGGCTTGTACTCCAACGCTATAGAAAACAGTTGTGTAAATTTCCTGCCTTGTAAAAATGTTTGTCATCCTTGTGTATCTTTCCCAAGAATCTCCAAAATCGTTTGACCTCCAAAATCCGTTATCACTCACCGCATAAACAATTGAATCTTTAAAGGCGATGTTATGGACAAATTCACCAATTAAAGTTGTTTTCCAAGAGTTCCCACCATCTCTTGAATAGCTCAAAGCTTTGAATTCATCGGGGTCGTTTGCGTTTATCGTTGCACCCCAAATTATATTTTCTTCCTCCATTGTTGCTCTTTTCACTTTTTGATTTCCAAGAGCTACTACGAAATTTCCAGAAATTGGATTAGTTTGATTTTGGTGATTGAATTTAACCCAGCTCTTTCCTCCATCAGTTGATTTGTTTATTCCGTTTGCAGTGCCAACCCATAAAATTGAATCATCTACCGCGATAACTGAGAATACACGGTGATTATAATTTTTGACAGGATTAAGTTCAAAATTCAAATCCAAGCCAGGATTTATTTGATTTAAGTTATCGGGAGGTAGAACGACCCTTTGCCAAGTTCTTCCCATATCGGTTGATTTTCTAAGTCCTCCAGCAAAAGAAGCAATGAAAATTGCATCTTTTGTTAGCGCTATATCATATGTTATATTATTTATCGTTGTTGTAATGGGCAATGCTTTTAATTTGTTAATGCCGTAAATTTCAATAGTATCTATTCTATTATCAATAGGTTGGTTTACCCTCGTCCAAGTTTCACCTCCATCCGTTGAATATAAAAGTCCAAGCCCTTCGGGAAATTCATTGTTTTCAATTTTAACGGTTCTAGCAATAGCGACCCAAACAGTTTCACCACTGCAAGCGATCGCTGAAATTTTGCTTGTTCCAAATTCCGGTGTGTTATAATAGTTTTTCCATGTCTTTCCGCCATCCGTTGTTCTGCTTAATCCCTTACTTGTTCCTATCCACACCTTATCATCACAAATTGAAATATTCGTCACAACATTTCCCGCTGGGAGATCGGAAAAGTCGGTTGAATCCAATTTGTAGCTAAGCTTGATTTGTGCAAGTGAAAAGTTTAGAGCAAAAATTATCAATAAAGTATTCCATCTCATAGCACATAGATATAATGTGTTAAGATATTACTGCTTGTGTTTGATTTATCAATTGCTTGAAATTCAAATCTATATTTCCCCTTTTGGGTGTTAGGGGGGAGTTGGATTATAATTGAGTAAATACCATCTCCGGCAATATCGTCACCACTAATTCCACTTAAATTACCATCGTCATACATCTTGAACGGATTCCCTGATGAAGGTGTTCCATCAGGTTTGAATGAGTTGAATTGAACCGTTTTTATATCTTCAATTCCATCTGGATCTGTGGCTTTAATGCTGATTTTTATCAAGGTTGTTTGATCTTGGACAAAAACAGTATCTGGCGCTTTTAAATCAGATATAAACGGCGGACGATTTCCCCTATATAATTTTAAACTTAAGTAAACCTCGTTGCTTGGCAAATTATTTTTATCTCTTGCAGAAAATTTAACATAATAATTTCCGTCGTCTTTCCTCTGAACATTGAAACTTGCTTGTAAAGTGAAAGTTGAGTCATTTATTCTTTGAAGGTCTCCACGAGTCAGGGTCAAATTTTTGATTGGGTTTATGACCTCAAGATTAACAGTTGCGATATCGTTGAGACCATCTATGTCATAGACGATAGCTGTCGCTTTGAACTTTACCCAAATTGTATCTTCTGGCTTCTTTTCACCGCCAATTAAAACGCTATCAAGATTTATAGCTTTGGGCTCTATGGTAGCGGATTTTATAATCGGCTGGTTTGAAAATACGACATCAAACATAGATGTATCTTCCTTCTGACAGGAAATAAATGACAAAAGCAAGACAGGGATGATCTTTTTCATTCTCAGCTATCACTTTATTGTTATGGGAACAGGAGAAATTGAAAGAATAAATATTGCGATTGTTATCCAACCAATTATTTTTCTTTTATTATCAAGCACACCAAAAGTTCCGACTGGTGGATGTTCTATTTTTACAACAAAATATAAAACCAGTGCCCACACAAGCCAACCTGGCCAGCCGATATTTTGTTCAAAAATTCCAAATAAACCAAGGACGATAAGGCTGTAAAAGAAGCCTCTGGCTATATATTTATGGTTTTCACCAAACATGGCAAAAATTATATGTCCGCCATCAAGTTGCCCAATCGGGATTAAGTTCATAGCGGTTACAAGAAGACCAAACCAACCAGCGCATAAATACGGATAATGATAAATTTCATTCATCGGGGGGATAAAAGCATCGGGATTTATTAAAGAGAAAAATTTTTTAAAAATCAAAAATAGCAATGTATCTCCAAATGTTAAATCGCCTTTCGGAAGCGTTGGGAGAAAGCGATACTCAGGATGAATTTGATAAAGATATTCCACATCAGGCAAGTTTAAAAATCCATAAATTAGCACAAGTAAAGTAGCAATAAATCCCGAAATTGGACCGGCAACCCCTATATCAAACAACGCCTTTTTGTTAGGGACAACTGATTTTATCCTTATGATCGCACCGAGTGTTCCAAAGTTTAGGACAAATGGAATAGGAGGGAAAGGAATAAAGAAGGGAAGCGTTGTTACAACACCGTGTCTTTTAGCTGCAAAGTAATGTCCGAATTCATGTGAGGCGATTATGAAAAGAATTGAGAGAGCGTAAGGCAATCCAAGATGTAAATTACTCAACTCATATGGGTCTTTTAATATCCATTGCACTCCAGCGATCGCAACTGTTAGGAAAGTTACCACAAACAAAAGCAAATGAAGTGCGTAATTTGGTCTATATTCCCGATAGCTAAAAAGTTGATAAAATTCAGAACCACTCATCTATCGCCTAACTTTTTTAATGAATTTGAACAAAATTTGAGAAAAAGTCAAATTTCTTGACTTGAAAATAAGTTAAAAATTTTTTAATTTAATTTTTGGATATTGCTTTTTTCTTTCTCTTGAATTGTCTCCCTTGAAAATAGCGCTCGCTTAAAAAGAGCGAGCGATGAAATAAAATTAAATTAAGGAGGTCCGCCATGTGGCAATTTTGGGTAACCTTCCTAATCGGGCTTTGGCTACTTCTCGGTCAAGGTTTAATGAGTGTTTCTGTATCAAAAGAGAATTTTGAGGTGCTGTATCTCCTAACGGGGATCTTTTCGTTCACCCTTGGATTATGGCTTTTTTTCGGTCAGCTTAAAGGTTTGTTGAAAGTTTTTTCGGTTGTAATTGGATTAGCTGGTATATGGCTTGGTATCACTGCCTTTATCTCTGGGTTACAGGGAATCGGAAACGCAATCATTCTTGGCATTATTTTGATCGTCCTTGGATTTTGGGGTGCACTGACAAAATCCACAGCGTAAAGTAAGTAACTCCCTGGGGGAACTTCCCCCGGGGTTTGTTTTAGTTTGAATTTTAAACTGACCTCTATGAAAACCTTGATTTCATTCAAATACGAGCCCAGATATGTGGAGCTTAATGAAAAGGGAATTTTAAGGGATAGAGTTGAAATTTTAAGGCAAATTTTAAATGATTGCACCCTATGTCCACGAAATTGCCATGTTAACCGAAATCTTGGAAGAAAGGGCAAATGTAGGGTAGGGAAGGAGCTGATAATTTCAGGTGTTCACCCTCACTTCGGGGAAGAGAATTGTTTGGTTGGAACTAATGGTTCTGGGACTATTTTCTTTGCAAGTTGCAATATGAATTGCATTTATTGTCAAAATTATGAAATAAGCAGGTTTAAACGCGGTGAAATTGTCACGGTTGAAACACTTGCTGAGTCAATGCTTTTTTTGCAAAGGATCGGTTGTCATAACATCAATCTTGTGACGCCAACGCATTATGTTCCACAAATTGTAGAAGCGATCGAGATCGCTGTTAAAAAAGGGTTGAGAATTCCAATAGTTTATAACTGTGGCGGTTATGAGTCAGTTGAAACTTTGAAATTGCTTGATGGCATCATTGATATTTACATGCCCGATATAAAATATTCGGATAATTTTTATGGATTGAGGTACTCTGGTGTTCCTGATTATTGGGATGTTGTTCGTGAAGCGGTAAAAGAGATGTGGCGCCAGGTTGGGGACTTGAAAATAGTTGATGGTGTTGCTGTTAAGGGATTGCTTGTCCGTCACCTTGTTTTACCAAATAATATCGCTGGCTCAGAAAAAGTTTTTGAGTTCTTGGCGAACGAAATCTCAAAGAATACCTATGTGAACATAATGGCACAATATAGACCCTGCTTCAATGCATATCTAAAACCAGAACTTGCCCGAAGAATAACCCCGCAAGAATATAGTGAAGCTGTAAAACTTGCAATTAAATTTGGTCTTTCAAGAATTGAAATAAGTTCATGGTATGGAATTTTTTGAAGTCATTAAAAAAAGACGTTCTATTAGAAGATTTAAACCAATTGATATACCTGAAGAAAAAATTAAATTTATCTGTGAGGCGATCAACCTTGCTCCGTCTGCTGGCAATTTACAAGCATTTGAAGTTTTTATAGTTAAAGATAAGGGAAAATTAAAGCAAATTTCAAAAGCAGCGTTTGATCAAGATTTCATAGCTGAAGCGCCAATAGCGTTTGTGTTTTGTGCCAATCCTGATAGATCCGCAGTTAGATATGGATTGCGTGGTAGAAAATTATATTGCATTCAGGACGCAACGATAGCCTGCACATACGCTCATCTTTCAGCTACTGCACTTGGGCTTGGGAGCGTTTGGGTTGGAGCGTTTAATGAAAGAGAGGTTTTAAAGATAATTGGAGCAAGTGAAAATTTAATCCCAGTTGCAATCTTGCCAATTGGATTTCCAGATGAGGAACCCGAACCAACCCCAAGGAGAAGAATTGAAGATTTATTTCATGGATTGTAATTACCTCTATTTTATTTCAACCCAAGGCATATTATGTAAACTTCAACCTTCCCTACCAATAGAAATCAAAAACTACTTCAATTAATCTTAACTGTAAGAACCCCAAAAAATTTATTTTATCATGACCATTTTCCTAACTTGCCTGAATAACAATCTACCTTCTTCAAACGCCTCCATAACATAAGTATATACGCCACTTGCAACCTCATTCCCGTTTTTATCTCTACTATCCCAAACAAACTCATAATATCCCGCTTCAAAATCACCATCTATCGGAGTTAAAACCTCACGACCGATTATATCATAAATTTTAATTTTTACCTTACTTCTCTGTTGAACGTGAAATCTTATGACTGTAATTGGATTGAATGGATTCGGGAAATTCTGCAATAGTTCAAAACTGCTTGGGGTTTCTGGCTTTGTGTTAATTTTAACAACCTTTGATAAATCATAGGTTTCCCCACGACTTGTTATGACTTCACAGGCAAGTAAAGCACCAACTTCGTCTTTTATATGAGTAGAAAAGGTTAAAGTCGTAATATCAATTTTCTCAACTAAATCCAATCTGCCGAAGTTTGCCACATTAATGATGATTAAACCGTTTGATGAATCAACATAGCACAAAAATACATTTTTACCATCGTTTATCACATTAAAAGCTTTTAGGTCTCTTACCTCCAAAACTTTTAAAATATCTGGATTATATTTCAAAACGACCTCTACCGCTGTTATAGAATCCGGGAAATTTAAGCTGACCTTATATGTAACTACATCTTTGTCATTATCGCCAACACGGACGTATAAATTTTTATCTTTCAACCTGACAAATTCTATCATCCTTTCATCAAAGTGATTTGAAATCTCGTCACTGTTTTGATTCTCAACCGAAAGCGCAACTAATTCCTTATTGTTATTCTGGAGATATTCCGAAAGTTTGCCAGCAAGTTTAAATCCACCTGTCTTTGCTGTCCAATTCCAATTCATCACAAAAACCATCAAATCTTCAAAATCTATTTTGCCATCCGGTTGTGGTATCATCTGCGGAGGTTGCCCAAGTGCTGGACCGATCTCCCGATGTTTGAGCTGAAAGTTCCAAATCTTTCTAAATTCGTTCAGATCAGACAAATTGACCTTTTTATCAAGGTTAAAATCACCAAGCAAACTTGTAACAAAGGAAATTTTTACATCATCACTTGGAGAACCCTCAGGGTCACCGTTTTTATTCCCATCAAGCGGATTCCCCAACAAGTCCTTAACACCATAGTTGAAATCACCACTTATGGAAATAAAAACTGTCTCAGCCGATGCAAAATTTACCAAAGGAATCACATTAAATACTGAATCATCAACCGAAGGCATAACCGAAAAATGATGCACCCCAGTCCTTGAAGCGTTTATATTTAATGCGCTCAAAAGTGAGTTGTATCGCACCTTCCGATCAAATTTTAATTTTATCGTGTCATTATAAAACGCCACATCTGATGGCAAAACAGATATAATAACAGGTCCAGTTTGGTTGTCAACTTTAAATCTACCAGTTGTCATAGCCCTACCCGTGTCAATATCAAGTGGTGTGACCCTAAAATAAACATAAACATCTTGATTGTATAGGTCAATATCCGTTCTCCAATTTGCAATTATTGTGTCTCCATTCTTTGAAACACTTTCAATCGTCGCCGGTTGCCAAGATGATGTTCCCTCAATCATAAATTCATAGATAAACCTCAACGAGTCCCTCTCCCTATCCAATGCTATAAACTTAATAGAATAACTACCCACAACCTCAATCTCAGGTGTCTCAATATAAGTGACCCTCGGTGGCTCGTTGTTATCAAGATGGAAACTTATCGTATCTTTTTTACCAAAACCCCATCCATCTGAAACATCAAAGCTCAACCTGACCAATCCATCATAAAATGGCAGATCTACTTTAGAAAGCCAAACTATCTCTCCGCTATATTTAGATGTATCAATAACCCCAATGGAATCAGATAGTGTCATAAATCTCCAATTGACCCCATCAACGCTATACCTCGCAAAAATTCGCAGTGTGTCCCCAGTCGTATCTATAACGGTATACCTCAACTTAACACTATCTGATAATTCCGCCAATGAATCAACAAGCGATATCAAAACCACTTGACCCTGATAGTTATCAAGTGAAAAATAAATTGAATCACTTCCTCCCTTATCTTTATCAAATGGTGTAATCCTGAAATATACCCTCAAGTCAAAATCAGGAAGATCAACACGACTCAACCATATAGCAAAATTGCTATATCTGCTTGAATCAACAACATCATAACCAATTACCTTAGCCTTGTGCCAACTCCGACCATCAACAGAATATTCATACACAAGCGCCACACTATCTCTTTCCCTATCTTTAACATTAAATAAAATCTTAACCGAATCGCTCTGCTCACCCACCAAACTATTCAACACCACACTCGGCTCCTCGTTGTTATCAAGATGAAATGGTGATGATATATATGGCAAACCGGGATTCCTATCGTAAGGTATTGCTCTAAACAGAACACTATCTATATCTACCCCCCATAAATCAAATTCAGAACGCCAAGTTATATAACCAACATATCTTGATGAATCGCTCAAAATCGTGTCTCCAACAACTGTTGCACCCCTCCAAGTTTGCCCGTTATCTATTGAATAATCAAATCGCAATCTTATCGTATCCCCCTCCTCATCAATGACTCTGTAATTGAAAGTTATATCCCCAGAAAATTCAATTTTACTTGAGTCATAAATTGAAAGAGCGGAAACCGCAGGCACACCTATGTTGTCAACATTTAATACAACGGAATCATACCTCCCAACATCATTATCCTCCGGAAACACACCAAATACATATCTTCCAGATGATTCAGGCAGGTCATCCATCGTATGCCAAATTGTAGAGTAAACCCCAGGTGTTATAGCATTTCTAACCCAACTCACACTTGCAGTCCTCCAAGTAGAATCTGGCGAATAATGTCTAAATTTAAAATAAAGCTTGACCGAATCACTTTCTGCATCACTTATATTAAAACTTATCCCTATATCCCCACGATATGCTCCAGTCCTACGCTTTGAACCAAATATGGAGTCAATTTTTGCAACAGGTGGATAATTATTGTCAAGATGCATTGAAATTATTCCAGCCCTGCCCGTATCATTATCAAATGGTGTGAGCCTAAGATGAACAATCCTGTCCTCACCCGGCACATCATCACTTGAAAGCCAAATAATCTCAGATGAATACCTTGATGCAGGAATTATAGTATCACCAAAAACTTTTGCCCTCCTCCAATTTAAACTATCAAGCGAATATTCAAGCGAAATTCTCAACGTATCATTCTCTCTATCCATAAGTGTGAAACTTACCCTGACTGAGTCACTTACCTCCACAGAAATTGGCACAATCTCAACCGACGGTATATCATTGTTATCAATCTTCAAGCTAAGCGAATCCCCTATCCCATCACCCCAACCATCACTTGCATAAAAATACAACTTGACAAATCCATCAAATTTGTCAAGACCTTCTTTGCTAAGCCAGGTAAATATTCCCCTATACTTTGATGTATCAACCTTTGAAGGTATCCCAGTTATTTTCCCAGCTTTTGGCGAATCTAAACCCACAACATACAAAACTTTTATCATTAACTGATCCCCCGTAGTATCCTCAATTAAATACCCAATTTTAACACTATCAGAGTATTCAAACAATGTATCAACCAAAAACACTTTTACTTTTTGTTTTTGGTAGTTATCAACTCTAAACTTAATCTCCCCAGGCATTCCCCAATTATGCGGGTCTTGGTCCCTTGGCGTCACCCTCAAAACAACTTCACCATCATAATCTGGCAAATCATCAAAACTACGCCAAACAAAATATCCAACATATCTATCCCTAACTATGTTGGATGTATCCCCAAATAAACTTGCAACCCTCCAATTATTACCATCATCAACGCTATACTCAACCCTTATCCTAACAACATCCCCCTCAACATCACTTATCCTGTAATCTATCCTTATATCAGAACTTGCTTCAACATACCCACTTAATATCTCAACAACAGGATTTTCATTCCCATCATCAGGATAAAAATCATACCTTAAATCCCCCGACTCATTGCCGTATAAATCCCTAACAGCACTTACACTTATGCTAACCAAACTATCCGACAATGGTAACCTAGATGATAAAATAAGCGTAAACTCACTTGACAAACCAAGTGAAAAAGCTCTAATAGGCAATGTCTCACTTGTCCAAGATGGACCACGCCAATAAAGTGTAAAATATGCTGCATCATAATATTCAATATATTCAACCCTTATCTTATGATATCCAGCACTTAAATTCCTCACACCACTACCTGAATATGTCCAAGAATAGTCAAAAAGAAGTGTATCATCAATCGTAACGATAAAGCGACTATCATAATCCTTATCAAAACTAAACTCATAACTACCACTTGTTGGAATAAAAACATATCCGCTA
>NZ_FAOO01000008.1:0-21428 GCF_900070205.1 Candidatus Thermokryptus mobilis
TTTCAGGTGAATTTTTTACTTTACTTTTTGTTTTTATCATAAAAAAAAGAGCAATGGAAAGGAGGAGAGCGTATAAGTATTATGACCTTGTAATGGCTTCTTTCGTGACGGTTCTTTTGTGCGCTAATATAATTGGAGCAGAAAAAGTTGTAAATATATACGGTTTCTCTTTTGGTGCAGGTGTTCTTTTCTTTCCGATAAGTTATATCTTTAACGATGTCTTAACCGAGGTTTATGGATATGCTCGTTCAAGAAAAGTTATTTGGGCTGGATTTGGGGCTTTGATATTCGCCTCTTTTATGAGCTGGTTCGTTAGAAAACTTCCGCCAGACCCAAATTGGCCATATCAAAGCGCTTATGATATAGTTTTCGGTCAAACTCCAAGAATTGTCATCGCCTCAATAACTGCATTTTGGGCAGGGGAATTCACAAATTCATTTGTCCTCGCAAAGATGAAACTCTTAACCAGGGGGAGATTCCTATGGACCAGGACGATCGGTTCAACAATAGCTGGCGAAGCGGTTGATTCACTCATATTTTACCCGGTTGCTTTCTATGGATTCTGGACGAATGAACTTTTACTCAAGGTGATGATAGCAAATTATGCGATAAAAGTCGGTTGGGAAGCTGTGATAACGCCGGTGACATATAAATTTGTCAACTTTTTGAAAAGGGCGGAAAATGAGGACTATTACGATTGGGATACCGACTTCAATCCTTTCAAGGTCCAAGTTTAAGGGAAGGGATTGAATTTTGCCTGGATTTTTTTAAATTTCTCAAGGTAAATTTTAAGAATAAATTCGGTTGGAAGATGTTGAACCTGGCTTTAATCATAGGTTTGAGTTATCTTGTCGGCTCAATTCCGACAAGTATAATTGTTGGAAAAGCTGTCAAAGGGATTGACATCAGAAATTATGGAAGTGGGAATCCGGGCGGGACGAATGTGATAAGAGTTGTTGGGCTTGGATGGGGAATTTTTGTGATTTTGTTTGATGCGTTTAAAGGTTTTTTTGCGACGGCATTTATTTCAAAGTGGTTTTACCAAGGAGAAATTGCAACGATTTTAAACTTTACGACAGTTCAAATCATCGCTGGATGCTTTTCTGTGATTGGACATGTTTGGACTGTTTTCGCTGGTTTTAAAGGAGGCAAAGGAGTTAGCACATCTGCTGGAATGTTGCTTGGAATAGCTCCGTTTGACCTTTTGATCGCCCTTCTTGTTTTTATTTTTATTGTCGCATTAACAAGATATGTTTCGCTTGGTTCAATTGTATCTGCGATTTTATTCCCGGGCATAATTTTTTTGACAGAAAAAGTTTTGGGTGTAAAGCATTCTGATTTCATGACACTTTTAATTTTTGGAAGCGCAATTGCGTTTTTGATAGTTTACAGACATAAGAGCAATATCAAGCGTTTGCTTTCGGGGACGGAGAACAAGTTAATTTTTGGAAGAAAATGAAAATTGGCGTCATAGGTTCAGGGAGTTGGGGGACAGCGCTTTCACTCTTGCTTTATGGCAATGGGCATAGTGTTAAGTTATGGTTTAGAAGAAAAAGTTATCTTGATGAAGTTAAGAGAAAGCGAGAGAATTTTCTTTATCTTCCCGATGTCAAAATACCAGAAGAGATTTTCCTGAGTGCGGACATTGGCGAAGTTGTTGATGATTCTGAAATTTTGGTGCTTGCGGTTCCGACGCAACACCTAAGAAATGTTTTGTCCTTGTTTGAATTTTTTGATTGCAAAAACAAAATTTTTGTAAATGTCGCAAAAGGGATTGAGAATAAAACCTTGATGAGGGTTTCGGAGATCGTTAAGGATGTTTTAAAGATGAATGAAAATTATTGTGTTCTTTCTGGACCAAGTCATGCTGAGGAAGTTAGCAGGAAGATGCCAACGGCTGTTGTTGTGGCTTCTTTTGAAAGGGAAATTTCAAATCTCGTTCAAAGTGTCTTTATGAACAAATATTTTCGTGTTTATACAAGCGATGATGTCATCGGTGTTGAACTTGGTGGGGCTTTGAAAAACATAATTGCGATCGCAACCGGTATAGCTGATGGAATTGGCTTCGGGGACAACACAAGAGCTGCTCTTATGACGAGAGGAATTGCTGAGATTGTGCGACTTGGTGTTTCAATGGGAGCAAAATTTGAGACATTTGCCGGTCTTTCAGGAATAGGTGATTTGATTGTCACCTGCACGAGTAAATATAGCAGAAATAGGTATGTCGGGGAACAAATAGGGAAAGGGAAAAAACTTGAAGAAGTTTTAAAAAGTATGGTGATGGTTGCAGAAGGTGTTTGGACCACAATTTCAGCGGTTGAGCTTTCAAAGAAATATAATGTTGAAATGCCGATAACCAGTGCAGTTTACGATGTCCTTTTCAATGGGAAAGATCCTTTTGTTGCAACTTCCGAATTGATGGGAAGAAGCGCTAAACCGGAGGTTTGGGGGATTTCTTAAAGTTTTTTAGCAAGGACGACTGTTAATTTTTGCGTGATCTTCTCCCCACCTTCTGATGTCGCTTCAAATAAAATTATGTAAATCCCAATTCTCAAAATCTTGCCCCCATCATCGCTCCCATCCCAAATTAAATTCCCCTCTCGCGATGAATATTGTGATATTGCAAGTGTTTTAACGAGTCGCCCGTATGAATCAAAAATTTTCACATTGATTAAAGCAGAATTAAACGGTAAAGTGTAAGAGATAACGCAAACATCTTCAAAACCATCTCCATCAGGTGAAAATGGATTCGGTGTAACGGTGATTTTTCCAGTTGAAGGTTTTCCCGCGATTTCAACAAAAGCAGTGTTTTTGCGTCCGGGAGTTCCACCATTAAATGAAGATGAACTTGTCCAGCTTGACCTTTCGGTGGATGGGAGATCGGGATTGACTTTCTCAAGGGACCTCCCTTTTTTGTCAAGAAGTATCGGGCTGTGCCAAGTTGAAGAATATCGCACGCTATCAATTATTTTACCAGTTAAGTCGGTTATCACCACATCGTCAAGGTCGTTATTTAAACCTAAACCCTTGTTCAAAATTATTAGCTTGAAATCAAGCGAATCATCCTTTGTGAAATAATTTAAAATTGTTGAATCGGAGGCAATTAAAAGATATTCCCCTGGCAAAAGCTCAAAGTCAGAGTTTAAAAGTGTGATGAAATTTGCCTTGCCCTCCTGATTTCTCATATCGTTAAATTTCCAAAGCTTTAAATTCACGCTTATGTTGGAGCGATTGTAAAGTTCAATGTATTCGGAATAACCGGGTAGCGGGTCAAACATTATCTCGTTTATAGTGATTGAATTTTGAGCGAAACTGATATTTATTTTCTTGAACAGTGAATTGTTTTTCGGATTCTCATCCTGAGCGGTTTGGACAGTGAAAAGCAAAAAGTTTTCACCGGGTTCAAGGTTTTGAAGTTTAAGATTTATTACGGCAGAATCTTTTTTGTTAAGCGTAGTTGTGAAACTTCTTGATAGGATTAACTCAGCTTCACTCCCGATTGAATCCCTGTTTACATCGTTGAAGACATTGATCGTAAATTCGTTTAATCTGTTTATCCCTACATTTTGAACAACAACACTTGCATAAAACTCAGCCCCAGTATCAACGGAGGGAGGCATTTGTACAGATTTTATCGCTATGTCAAAGTTCTTCCGCTTTGTGAAGTTTTCTCTTCCAGGCGTTGCTTTTATTGAGTCAGGCGGAATTGCCCAATTCGTTGAATCGTTTGAAGGTTCTTCAAGATCAATCCTCTCAATTGAGTATCCAGTTTTTCCCCAGTTTCCCTGATAATAAACGGAATCAATTTTTGACCCTGTTTTATCGTAAATAGCCACGGCATCGCCTGTGTTATTAAGCGTTGGAAGTGAAAGAGAAATCAATTTTGAGCCGATGTTATAGAAATTTAAAATTGAGCTATCAGCAGTCAAGATGAGAAATTCATTTGGGTAAAGGAGAAAATCATTTTTAATGATATTGACTTTTTTAGTTGCGTCTGATATAGACCAATTTTTCAAGTTTATTGTGTCTTGACTTGCATTAAAAATTTCAACCCATTCAGGTTCATCACCTGATGGAGCAAACATTATTTCATTTATCAAAACGATACCCTCATTACCCGAAACATCTATCTGAAAATAAAATTTGTCATTCAAACTATCTTCATCTTCAGGGTGAGAGACAACCGCTATAAATTTATATGTCTTTAATTCCCCAGGTGTGAAAGCAAATGAAATTAAAATTGAATCAGATGGATTTAACAAGTTTGAATTGATTTTTCCCTCAAGTAGCTCATCAAATTGTGGGATTGAATCCGTGTTTTTATCAAGAAAAATTTTTGTCCAAAAATTGGAGAGGGCAATTTTTCCGATATTTTTGACAACGAGATAAATTTCAGATTGTTGCAACTTTAAAAATTTTTCGGGCAAAATCACACCAGAGATTGTAATGTCTTTGTCTTTTTGAGTTAGTGAATTCTTTAAAAGTGGCGTTGCTCTAAATGGACTTCTTGAAGTTCCCCAGTTTTGAATTGAGTTTGATGGTTCATCTGGTGAAATCCTCTCAAGCGAGAAACCATTGCCACCGCCCATAGTTGAGGTGTAGTAGACCGAATCAATCAAATTATTGTATTGATCATAAATTCGCACAGCATCTTCATCGTTATTTAAAATCGGCAATGAAATTAACAATACCTTGCTACGATTCAACCAGGGGTAAACTGAAAAAATCGTATCCTTGCTCGTTAAGATTACATAATCGCCGGGGCTTATCTTGAAGGTTGAGCTTATGCTTTTCAATGTCTGTGAATCGCCTATTTTCCAATTTAACAAATCAACGCTCTCGTTCGTCCTGTTAAAAAGTTCAATCCATTCGGGCTCAGGTGATTTCGGAGCATACATTATTTCGTTGATGACTACCGAATTGAAAGACAACGGTGGGGAAAGGATTTTTATTTGCTTTTTGATTGAGTTGTTGGCTTCATTTTCATCACCTTGAGCTGTCACCTTAAGAAGGGAACCATATGACCCCGAGGGAAGTCCTTGAAGGGTGAATTCAAATGTTAATGAGTCACCCGAGTTCAAAAACTGATAAAATGTTCGTTCAAAGAAATTTTCATCGCTTTGAAAAGTTGAATCACCGTTCAAGTCAATGGAAAAGCTAACTGAAAACTCACCAACAGGGAAAATTCCAATGTTGTAAATCGTTGGTTTCACATTAAAGCTTTGACCCTGAAAAATTTGTTCTGGTGATATCGTGATATTTTTTGCCATTAAATCTATTCCCTTTGCCATTATACTATTCTTTCTTCCAGGGGTACTTCTTTCTGGATCTGCTGATATTCCCCAGGTTGACTTTAAATTTGAATTTCTGTTCGGGTAAATTCGTTCAATTGAATATCCCGTCCTTACCCAATTGCTTTTATAGTAAACGCTGTCAATCACCGTGTTTGATGAGTCAAACAGAACAACGGCGTCGGAATCATTTCTAAACCTTGCCGGTGGGATTTGAGGGACGACGAAAACTTTTGATGGGATTGAACTGTGAAAATAAAAAATTGTATCACTTCTTGTTATAACTGCATAGCTGTCAGGCTGTAAAATGTAGTCCTCTGTTGTGATCGTGTATTTTGTTGCTGTTAATCGGTTTGATATCTTCCAATTTTTTAAATTGACCGGCTCTGATGAGAAATTTAAAATTTCAATCCATTCCGGTTCCCCACCGGATGGAGCATTCATTATCTCGTTTATCACAACTTGCTGTGAAACGAGTTTTGATGCGAAGGACAAAAGTAAAATTGTAAAGAGTATTTTACTTGTTCTTGAGATGTTCATTTTTCAAGATAAAAATTGTTGATGTGATGAGAACGAAGCTTGTTAAGACGCTCGCCTCTGGACCGAAATCGCCACCTGAGATTAAATTTTTTTCTTTAATTTCAACTTCAAGAAGCGGTTTAATTAGTTTCGTCCCGCTAACTGGTAGAGAGAATATATAACCTTGAAAGAAGTTCCACGAGAAATGTAAACTTATCGGCAGCCACAGCGAGCGTGTTTTAATAAATGCGCTTGAGAGCCAAACACCAGCTAGAAAAATGTTTAAAATGGCGATCGCATTTATATTTGGGTTTTGAATGTGAGCGATAGCGAAGATTGAGGAAAAAATTAATGTCGCAACTAAGGGACTTGTCCCATCAATTGCTCTCTGGAAGGGATAACCGCGAAATAAAATTTCCTCAGCAAAAGCAACGATTAGGAAAAGTGAAATCGCCTCAAGAATTTGTGGGAAAATATCACTTGGTGAAAAGTTATATTTGTAATATCCAAGCAAGGCGTTCGGGAAAACAACTATAGCTATCATTACAAAACCAAGGATTAAACCGAAGTAAATTTGAAGTCTCGTCTCAGGCGTAAGTTTTAAACCTATATCGCTGAAATTTTTTTTCTCAAAAAGTTTCATCATTACGAAAGTTGAGAGCAAAACGGCCAAGAGCAATGAAATTTCACCGAGCAGAAATATGGGCAGTTTGACAAATGAGTACAAAGCGACGCTAAACAAGAGAAAAGATGCAATGAAAACGAGGGAAAAAATTAATATCTTCCAAAATGGTTTCAACTTCGTCAAATTGTTTTATTTTTCAAGTAGTTTAATGCTTTTTTACCTATGTCCTTTCTGTAATGCATACCCTCAAATTTTACAAGTTCAACAGCGCCATAGACATTTTTGATCGTGGTTTCAAATTCTTTTCCAATCGCCGTTATCCCAAGGACGCGTCCACCATCAGTTAAAATTTTGTTGTTAACTTTCTTCGTGCCAGCGTGGAAGACGATTATATCACTTAATTTCTTCAACTCGTCAAGACCCTTGATCTCTTTCCCTGTTTCATATTTATCCGGATAACCAGCTGAAGCAAGAATGACACAGACAGCGGTTAAATCCTTGATTGAGTATTTTAAATTTTTGATTCCGCCTTCAATCGCACTTAAAAACATCTCTAAAATATCTGTTTCAATGAGCGGTAGAACGACCTGCGTTTCAGGGTCCCCAAATCTACAATTAAACTCAAGGACCTTCGGACCCTCATCCGTTATCATAAGACCGCAGTATAGACAACCCTTATACTTTCTATTTTCACTTTTAAGACCTTCAATTGTTGGCTTGATTATTTCATTTTTAATCCTTTCAAGCATACTTTGGTCAATTAAAGGTGTTGGGGCGTATGAGCCCATTCCACCGGTGTTTTTACCTTTGTCGTCATCAAAGACCCTTTTGTAATCTTGCGCTGGCGGTAGCGTTATAAAGTCATCTCCGTCTGTTATGGCAAATATAGAAGCTTCCTCTCCTTTGAGGAATTCCTCAATCACAATTTTCTCGCCCGCTGAGCCGAAAATTTTTTGTGAGAAATAGAGTTCAATTGTTTTTACGGCGTCATCGTAACTTTCACATATCGTTACCCCTTTCCCACCAGCTAATCCATCTGCTTTTATAACTATTGGCGGAGTTAAGGAAAATACAAATTTTTTAGCCTCGTTGATTTCATCAGATGTAAATGTATTGTAATTTGCGGTTGGTATATTATATTTTCGCATAAAATTTTTTGCGAAAACCTTACTGCTTTCAATTTCAGCTGATAATTTACTCGGACCGAAGATTTTTAAACCATTTGATTCAAACAAATCAACTATACCAAGTGCAAGGGGCAGCTCGGGTCCAACAACTGTTAAGTCAATTTTGTTCTCAAGCGCGAATTTGAGTAGAGAGCTCAAGTCATCAGCCCTTATCGGGATCGTTTCGGCGATTTCGGATATCCCTGCGTTTCCGGGGGCACAAAAAATTTTCTTTACACTTTTTGTTTGAGATATTTTCCACACAAGTGCATGTTCTCTCCCACCACCCCCAACGACAAGGACATTCATCGTTTTAAAATTCTTTATTTTTAATCGTAGGTGAAATTTTCAAGCTCCCGAACAAGCGAAATGATGATGTTGTTTATGTCGTAATTTTCTTCATTTATAACAAGTGAAATTTTCTTGTGGTTTTTAAAAATGTCAAACGCTTTCTCAAAGGCGCTAACAATTGAATTCGGATCGTTTAGATCAGCGATCAAGCTGTTTTTATAATCGCCGATTATATACCTATGATTGTTTTGTCCATTGATTATAGCTACGTATGGTTTCCTCGCACCGATGTAATCATACGGGATGTTTACGGTATCAAATTCATCAATGTAAATTAAAAAGTTTGATGAGCGAAGTAACTTTATGTATGCCTCTCGTTGTAAGTTGAGAAAAATTTTGACATTTTCTTTCAATTGAAGCTTTAAAATTAAGTTCACCACATCTCGAGTTGGTATGCCTATTAGGTTTAAAATTAGGGATTTTTTGAAGAATTCATCCCTTCGTGAAATTTGATGCAGAGCGATTAAAATTGGCTTTATCTTTTTGACAGTTATTTTTCCCAATGCAAGCGTGAGAACTAAATTTTCGGCTTTAACATCATATTCATTTGAATTAAACTCCGAGAAGTTAACCCCAGTTGGGATTATCTTTACAGAGTTATAGTCAAGGAAGAGATGATTTTGAAGTAGCTTGTCTTTTATTTTTCTGTTGTCAGCAATGATGAGCGAGCCGTTCCTTAAAAGTTTTTTCTCTTTTGATTGATGTTTTTCTAAGTTTGTTGTGAATGAATAGTCAATGATAAGCGGAATTTTGAATTTTTTTGACAAATGTGCGCCAATTTGTATGTTGGAAAGAGGAGGGGCAAATGCGATTATAACATTGAAGTTATCCTCTCTTAAAATTTTCTCACCAAATTTTATCGCTCTTGCTTTCCAAATTTGTTCAGGTTCAGGTAAACCAAAAAATTTTAAAATTAAAGCGCTCGCCCCAGATAAAAATTCTTTATAGGTGTTTGGGAAATTTAAAGTAGATATCTTTGAGAACGGTTTGAAAAGGTTAACCGCATAAACTTTTATTCCGCTTTCCTTGATCTTTTCAGAGAATGTGAAGTCCTTAAGATAAGGGAAAAAGTTATGGTTTAAGGTTAAAATTGATGTAGACCAGTTATAATTCGTTAAACTCCTTGCGAAGTTGAAAACCCTTATACTCTGAGCGTAAACAACGGGGAGAAAGTAATATGTTATCATCAAAACTCTTCTCATAACTCAATCAAATTTTTTGGTAAGGTTGTTAATATTTGTGCGGTTGAATTAATGAGAATATCATCCTCAATCCTTACCCCGCAAAATCCAGGTATGTAAATCCCAGGCTCAATCGTTATGACATTTCCATCTTTTAAAACATAGTCACTTCGTGGTGAAATGCTCGGAATGGTATGAATCTCCGTGCCTATCCCATGACCAAGTGAGTGTTTAAAAAATTTTCCGTATCCCTTCGCTTTTATAAATTTTCTCGCGACGGCATCAAGTTCATTTGCTCTCATACCCGGTCTGACAGCTTCAATTGCTCTCTCTTGCGCCTCAAGGACTATGTTATAAATTTTTTTCGCCTCGCTTGAAATCTTTCCAACCGCTATCGTCCTTGTTATGTCCGAGTGATATCCATTATAAACACATCCAAAGTCAATTACGACAAGTTCGCCCTTCTTTATTTTTTTATTCGTGGCAACACCATGCGGTAGAGCCCCTCTCCAACCACTTGCAACAATTATGTCAAATGCATCCCTTTCGGCTCCATTTCTTCTTTGCAAATACGAGATCTCAGATGCTATTTCAACCTCCGAAATCCCCGGCTTTATCAGGTTTAATACCTCATTGAAGACCTTCTCACTTATCCTTATCGCTTCATTTATGAGTTTAATTTCTTCGTTTGTCTTGATTGCGGATATCTCCTCAATGAAATTATAGGTTGGTATAAGCTTTATCTTTTTGAACTTTGCCCTAATTTTCGCAAGGGTTAAGAATGCCAAGTGTTCAGCTTCAAATCCGATTTTTCTTAATCCCTTTAAAATTTTTTTCCTTTCAATTAATTCAAAGAAGGATTCATTTACAGCGATCAACCTTTTAAAACCCTTGACTTGAATTTTCGCTTGTTCTCGGTATCTGAAATCGGTTATAAAAAATGATTTTTCCCTTGTTATCACGCAAAGTGCCGATGAGCCAGAAAACCCCGTCAGATATCTTATGTTTGGCAGATGATTTATTAAGATGGCATCTATGTCAATTTCCTCAAGTTTTTTCCTGACATTTTCAACTTTAGCTTTCCAATCTCTCATCCCTTTTATAGATTTGATATACTATAATTTGGCGCCTCTTTTGTTATTATCACATCGTGCGGATGGCTCTCCCTTAGTCCAGCGTTTGTCATAAGGATGAATTTTGTTTTCAATTTCATTTCTTCAATGTTTCTTGCTCCACAATATCCCATAGCTGATCTCAAACCACCGACCATTTGATATACGACATCGTGGAGATGACCTTTATATGGAACTCTTCCTTCAATTCCTTCTGGAACAAGTTTTTTTATGTCTTCTTCAACATCTTGGAAATATCTTTCAGCACTTCCTGATTTCATCGCTTCAAGCGAGCCCATACCTCTATAAACTTTATAGCTTCTTCCCTCGTATAGAACTTTTTCACCAGGGCTTTCTTCAGTTCCGGCGAAAAGTGCGCCTATCATTACGGAATCAGCGCCTGCGGCTATTGCTTTGGCTATGTCGCCTGTTTGTTTTATTCCACCGTCGGCTATAATTGGGATTTTATACCTGATTGCTACTTCCGCACAGTTCATTATTGCTGTTATCTGAGGAACGCCAACACCAGTGACAACCCTTGTCGTGCAAATTGAACCCGGACCTATTCCAACTTTAACCGCATCTGCTCCTGCTTTTATGAGATCAAGCGTTGCTTCCCCAGTTGCAACATTCCCAGCTATTACATCAAGATCGGGAAATTTCCTTTTTATCTTTTTCAACATTTCAATCACTCCCTTTGAATGACCGTGAGCCGTGTCAATAACTATCACATCAACATTGACTTTTTTAAGTTCCTCAACCCTTTCAATTGTGTCCGACCTTATTCCAACAGCTGCCCCAACTCTCAATCTCCCGAGTTCATCTTTACAAGCGTTCGGATATTTTTTCTTTTTTTGTACGTCCTTGAATGTTATCAGTCCCTTCAAATAGCCATTTTTATCAACGACCGGTAATTTTTCTATCTTGTATTTTTGCAAAATTTTTTCAGCTTCTTCAAGCGTAGTGCCAACAGGAGCGGTTATCAAGTTTGAATTCGTCATATACCTTGAGATTTCCGCATCGGGGTCAGGTTCAAATCTTAAATCGCGATTTGTAACTATGCCTACAAGCTTACCGTTTGAATCAACTATCGGAATACCAGAGATTCTGTAAGTGCTCATTATCTCAAGTGCATCGCGAACTTTTCTATCTGGTGTCAAAGTTATTGGGTTTAAAATCATACCGCTTTCGGATCGTTTAACCTTGTCAACTTCGCTTGCTTGCCTTTCAATAGACATATTTTTGTGAATTATGCCAATCCCACCTTCCCTTGCAATCGCTATTGCCATCTCTGACTCTGTCACCGTGTCCATTGCTGCGCTGACAAGTGGAATGTTTAACTTGATGTTTCTGGTCAGTTTCGTTGAGATATCAACTTCCCGTGGTAAAACATTTGATTTAGCCGGGACAAGCAGGACATCGTCAAATGTATATGCGATCCCGATGATTTTATTTTTGAAGATTTTAGCCATTGGAAATTCGCTAATTGTTTATATGATTTTTAAAATTTTCAAACGGCGTTTTCAATCTCCTTCTCAATATATACTTCCGCTGGTATTGTAAATGGCATTTTTAAATTATTTGTTTATTTGAAAGCTGAAAAGCCAGTTATATATTCACCGATTATCAAAGTGTGTATGTCGTGTGTTCCTTCGTATGTCTTCACCGACTCAAGATTATTCATATGGCGCATGACTGGATATTCGTTCAATATGCCATTAGCCCCAAGTATATCTCTTGCAAGGCGTGCTATTTCAAGGGCGTGATATACGTTATTTCTTTTTGCGAGTGAGACCTGGACATAGGTTGCTTTCCCTTGATCTTTCAAGCGCCCGAGTTGAATGCAAAGAAGTTGTGCCTTTGTTATTTCTGTCAGCATATAGACAAGCTTCTCTTGGACGAGTTGGAACGAAGCTATCGGTTTATCAAATTGAATTCTTGTTTTTGCGTATTCAAGCGCTGTTTCAAAACAAGCCATAGCAGCTCCAATAGCACCCCAAGCGATTCCATATCTTGCTTGTGTCAAGCACATAAGAGCTGATTTTAAACCGTTGGTCTTTGGAAGCAAATTTTCTTCCGGTATCCAGCAATCTTGAAATATAAGTTCGCTTGTTACAGAAGCCCTGAGGGAATGTTTTCCTTTCATTTCTTGAGTTTCAAATCCTGGTGTTCCCTTTTCAACGAGGAATCCCCTTATTACACCATCAAGTTTAGCCCAAACGACAGCAACATCTGCTATTGATCCATTTGTGATCCACATTTTTGTGCCGTTAAGAACGAAACCACCGTTTTTATATTCTGCCTTGGTGCGCAGTCCCCCGGGATTTGAACCAAAGTCGGGCTCAGTCAGACCAAAACAACCGATTTTTTCACCCTTTGCAAGCTTCGGGAGCCAGTAATTTTTTTGCTCTTCACTTCCGAACTCATAAATGGGATACATAACCAGTGCACTTTGAACGGAGGCAAAACTTCTTATTCCACTGTCCCCACGTTCAAGCTCTTGCATTATCAAACCGTATGCAACATTGTTTAAATTGGCACAGCCATATTTTTCTGGAAGCGTCGCTCCGAAAATTCCCAATTCCGCCATCTCAGGTATAAGGTGCATGGGAAAAGTTCCTTCCATATAATGTTTTTCAATTATCGGTATAACCTTTTCATCAACCCATTCTCTTATTGTGTCCCTGACCATTTTCTCCTCTTCGGTGAGGAGTTCCTCGGTGTTGTAGAAATCAATCCCTTTAAATTTTGTTCCCACTAACATTTTCAAAGTGAAATTTTATTTTTAAAGTTTGATAATAAGTTATCAAAAAATGAAGCCAAACGCAAGGCAGAGTTATATGGAAAGTATTTTCGCTATCTTCAAAAGATAAGGGTCAAGCTCTTTCCTTCTTCTGAATGTTTCCTTAAGCGGGGTTAATTTTATCTCTCCTTTTACTTCGCCTACCATCACATTAAATTTTCCCGAAATAAGTGCTTCAACAGCTGCCACGCCAAGTTTACTTGCAAGTATTCTATCCCTTGCGCTTGGCGAGCCACCACGCTGTATGTGTCCGAGGACAACAACGCGATAATCAAAGCCATAAAGTTCCTTCACTTTTCTTGCGATTTTAAACGCTCCACCCTCCTCATCTCCTTCGGCAACTATGATTATACTGCTTGTTTTGTCCTTTCTGAATCCCTTCAGAACATTTTTTATCTCCTCATAATCTGTCTGTTCTTCTGGGATTGCTATATATTCAGCCCCGCCACCTATTCCGGCTTCAACAGCTATGAATCCCGAAGTTCTTCCCATAACCTCAACATAAAACAATCTATCGTGGGCGTCGGCAGTGTCCCTTATTTTGTCAATTGATTCAAGCGCTGTATTTACAGCCGTATCATAACCAATTGTGTAATCAGTCCCATAAAGGTCATTATCAATCGTAGCAGGGATTCCAACTGATGGTATCCCGTGTTCTTCGTATAGTGCGATGGCACCTCTAAATGTTCCATCACCACCTATGGCAACAAGTGCTTCAATGCCCTGCTCTTTTAGATTTTTCGCTGCTTTTGCTCGTCCTTCTTTTGTCATAAATTCTTCAGACCTTGCTGTTTTGAGAATCGTCCCGCCACGTTGAAGTATATTTGAAACCGATCGTGCCTGAAGAGGGATGAATTCACCGTTTATCATCCCTTGATAACCATGACCGATACCTATGACTTCCAGACCGTAATAAATCCCCGCTCTTACAACAGCTCTTATACAGGCGTTCATCCCCGGAGCATCACCACCGCTTGTAAAAACACCAATTCTTTTCATATCAGTTGGGGTTGC
This sequence comes from Candidatus Thermokryptus mobilis, assembly GCF_900070205.1. Lineage (NCBI taxonomy): Bacteria > Pseudomonadati > Candidatus Kryptoniota > Candidatus Thermokryptus > Candidatus Thermokryptus mobilis. Next base: position 14,063 of record NZ_FAOO01000008.1, read on the forward strand.
GTTTATTTTTAATTGAGTTAAATTTAAATATCGGGCTTAAAAAATACAAAGGACTTTCGGGGAATTTTTGAAGTTTTAAACCTTTTGATTAATTTTTTCAAAGAAACAAATTGCGCTATGCTAAAGTGAAAAAACTCATCCCGATTCTTTTTGTATTTCACTCGTTGATATCCCAAAATTTTTTTAAACCTGCGCCTTTAAGAGACGACACCTTGGCTAAGGCGGGGAATAAAATCATAACAACACGGGATTTCATCCAAAGATATGAGCTAACGGTTTGGCTGGGGAAGGAGAAAAAAACGCAGGTTGACAAAAACAAGCTTGAATTTTTATACTCAATGATAGCGGAAAAATTACTTGCGCTTGAAGCTTTAGAACTTGGCTTGGATAAAGAGCCGGAGATTGAAAAAGCGATAAAACAGACTGAAAAGCTCCTCATACTTGATGAGCTCTATAAACTTGAGATAAAAAATAAGGTTGAGGTTACAGAAAAAGAGATACTTGAAGCACTGCCTAAATTTAACACGGAAGTTGAAGTTCATTACATAATAGCGAAAAATAAAAGAGAGGCGGATTCTATTTGGAGCTTGCTGAAAAAGGGAATTGAATTTGATAGCTTGATGGTTGAACTTGGTCAAAGTGAGAACAAAGAAAAATTAAGATGGGGTGACATTTATGAGCCGATTGAAAAAGTAATTTATGATTATCTCTCTGTCGGTGAGGTTTATCAGCCAATACTTGTTGACTCACTATGGTATATAATCAAGCTTGCGAATAAATTTTCAAAGTTTGGCTTAAGCCCAGATGAGATTGAGAGCGCTAAAAGTCAGGTTAGGAAGATCATACAGTTAAGGAAAGAGAGGGAGAAGCTTATTGAATTCTCTCAAAAATTCGGTGAGGGGAAGATATTGAAAGTTGATGCTCAACTTTTAAAACTTCTTTTTACCGAGATAAACAAGATAGTTGAAAAGAAAAAACTTATAAGGCGAGCTGAGAATGTCGCAGTTTATCCGATCGCAATTTTAAGAGATGATTTTTTGGAGATAAAGAAAAATCTTGCGGAGCATCTTGATGATCACTTTTTGAAGGCAGATAGCTTCAAAAGGACGCTTGATTATGTGATAGATCAGCTATCGCTTAAAGGTTTTGTCCTGCGCTCGGAAAATCAAAGTGTTGCTGGGACATTAAATTCACTTTTAAAAACGATCATAAATGAGGAATTTCTCGCCTTTGAGGGATATCGCCGTGGACTTGATAAATCGCCCGAGGTTTTAAAAGATATGGAGATGTGGAAGGATGCTTACCTTGCTTATGCTCTGAAAAGAAAGTTACTTGACTCACTTAACTTGGGGAAGAAGATAACCGCTGAGGAACTTTTGAGAGGTTATTTCCCAGCGGATCAGATATGGGAGATAAAAATTCAAGAAATACTTGTTGATGATTTATCTTTTGCTGATTCTCTTTTGAAGTTGATAGAACAGGGTTATGATATGGGTGAGCTTGCAAGAAGATTTTCAAAAAGGGAATGGGCAAGGGAAAATGGAGGTATCATTGGATATGTCCTTTCAAATCAACTTGGTGAAATTGGACAAATCGCTGGAACACTTGAACCAGGGCAAGTTTACGGACCAATTTATACCGATGAAGGTTATTCAATTTTTAAGCTTCTTGACAAACGAAAACCGAAAGATACGCTTTATGTCGCAAATTATGACACTTTCAACATCGCATTGAACAAACTCATTGCTTCGCTTGCCAATAAGTATGGCGTTGAAGTGAAATATGAGATGCTGAAGTTGGTTGAAGTTACATACATAAATACGATTGTCGTTCGTTTTCTTGGTTTTGGCAATAGAATTCTTGCGGTTCCGTTGCTTGAGAGAAATGTAGATTGGTTGAGATTTTTGAAAAACAGGAAATTACCCCTGCCATAAATTTGAATTTATCCTGCGGTTTTAATATATTTGCAAAGAGTTCTTTGACCAAAATAAATGAAAAATATATATGCTAACTGAATTCGCCAAGGTTTTATTATTTTTGTTTATAGGAGTTGTTTTTGTTGCTGGTGGTTTAATCACAAATCGTTTACTTAGACCTCATAGACCCAACACCGAGAAATCCACAATTTATGAATGCGGGGAAGAACCAATTGGAAATCCCTGGATAAAGTTTAACATCAGGTTTTATACGGTGGCTTTGATATTTTTAATTTTTGATGTTGAAGTTGTTTTTCTCTTCCCTTGGGCTGTGATTTACAAGGAGCTTGGTTTATTTGCTTTCGTTGAGATGGTTATTTTCCTTGCTATTTTGATACTTGGTTTTGCATATGCTTGGGCGAAAGGTGACCTTGAGTGGGATAAACCAACGCCAAGGTTCCTTGAAGTTGAGAAGAAGGAATTTGAAAAAGTTGAAGCTTAAAAAATAATTTTGAGGAGAAAAATGGGACTTTTAGATAAAAGGTTTGAAAATGAGAACATAGTTATAACAACGGTTGAAGATGTCTTGAATTGGGCGAGATTGTCGTCTTTGTGGATGATGCAGTTTGGGCTTGCGTGTTGTGCGATTGAGATGATGGCGGCTTCAGCTTCGCATTTTGATATAATGAGGTTTGGGATAATACCAAGGTCATCACCAAGACAGGCGGATTTAATGATAGTCGCTGGGACAGTGACTTTAAAAATGGCTTCAAGGGTGAAAAGGTTGTATGAGCAGATGCCTGACCCGAAGTATGTCATTTCAATGGGCAGTTGCGCAAATTGTGGCGGTCCGTATTGGGAACATGGTTATCATGTTTTGAAGGGGGTGGATAGGGTTATCCCTGTTGATGTTTATGTTCCGGGTTGTCCGCCAAGACCAGAAGCATTGCTTGAGGGTATAATTAAGCTCAGAGAAAAAATAAGGCGAGAGAGCATAGTCAAGAAAAAGCTCCCGCCGGTCTATGTTGAAGAAAAATAAAATTTGGTTTTTGAAATGCAACCAACAGAGATATATGAGCGAATAAAAGAGAAATTTGAAGACGCAATAGTTGAGTTCAAACCCGATGCAATCACTGAACCGTATCTTGAAGTAAAACCGGATAGAATTAAAGATATATGTGAATTTTTGCGCGATGAACCTGAACTTGCGTTTGACTATTTGATGTGCTTAAGCGGAGTTGATTATGCGAATGGGACGCTTGGCGTTGTTTATCATATCTATTCAATGAAACACGCTCACAGGTTTGTTTTAAAAGTTAAAGTTCCAGTTGAAAACCCAGTTGTCAAATCCGTTGAATCGGTTTGGAAGAGCGCAAACTGGCACGAGCGCGAGGCATATGATATGTTTGGAATTATATTTGAAGGTCATCCTGATTTGAGGAGGATTTTGATGCCGTATGATTGGCCAGAGGGAAGTTATCCTTTGAGAAAGGATTTTCAAGTTCCAGAATTTTACAATGGTATGAAAGTTCCATATTGAAATAGATTTTAAAAATTAATTTAGTTTGATTAATGGCTACATATGAAATAACCACCCGTTCAATCAGGGGTGATTTAAAGACGGATACAATGATTTTGAATATGGGGCCTCAACATCCCTCCACTCATGGGGTCTTGCGACTTGAACTTGTTGTTGATGGGGAGATAATCGTTGATGTGATACCGCATATAGGATATCTTCATCGTTGCTTTGAAAAACACGCCGAACAAATGACGAATTATCAACAGGTTATCCCCTATACCGATCGGATGGATTATGTGGCAGCTATGGGAAATGAACTTGCTTATGTTCTTGCGGTTGAAAAATTGATGGGACTTGAGGTTCCAGAAAGAGTTCAATATATACGGGTTATAATGGCTGAGTTACAAAGGATAGCAAGTCACCTCCTTGCGATTGGGACTTATGGACTTGACCTTGGAGCTTTTACGCCGTTTTTGTGGTGTTTCAGAGAAAGGGAAAAGATACTTGATATGTTTGAGATAACCTGCGGAGCAAGGTTACTTTATAACTATATCTGGATCGGTGGCGTCTCACATGATTTACCATCCGAGTTTGGGAAAAAATTAAAGGACTTTTTGAAAACATTTCCGAAGGCGTTGAAAGAGATAAATGATCTTTTGACATTTAATAAAATTTTCATAGATAGGACGGCAAACGTCGGTGTTTTGCCCGCAGATGTTGCCATAAATTACGGCTGTAGTGGTCCAATGCTTCGCGGTTCTGGAGTTAAATTTGATTTGAGGAAAAATGAACCATACCTTGTTTATGATAGATTTGAGTTTGATATACCTGTCGGTGAAGGGAAGATGGGAACTGTTGGTGATTGTTGGGATAGGTATTATGTCAGGGTTAGGGAGATGGAGGAAAGTTTGAAGATAATTGAGCAAGCTTGGGAACAAATCCCAGCTGGGGATGTTCATTCGGCTATCCCGAGAAAAGTTAGACCACCGCAGGGAGAGGTTTATTTCAGAACCGAAAACCCAAGAGGCGAGATCGGCTTTTACATCATAAGCGACGGTCACTCGTCAAGTCCATTCAGAGTTAAAGCCAGGGCTCCAAGCTTTGTTAATTTGTCTGTGTTGCCGGAGATCTCAAAAGGTTATATGATAGCTGACCTTGTTGCAATCCTTGGAAGCGTTGATATAGTTCTCGGTGAGGTTGATCGGTGATTTTAAAAACAAAAATTTCTTGAAGATGCAAGATTTTTTAAATATGCTTATCGCTTCTGTCATCCCGCTTTTGTTTATACTTGTTTATGCTGTTGTAATTTTATGGGTTGAGATAAAAGTCGCCTCGCATGTTCAGGACCGACTCGGTTATATGTATACTGGTGGTTTTCACGGCTGGGCTCAACCGATAGCAGACCTGTTGAAGCTTTTAACGAAAGAGCATATCACGCCTGTTAACTCTGATAAAATTTTGTTTACACTTGCTCCAGTCATTGTGTTTGCAAGCTCGTATGCGGCTTATGCTGCCTTGCCCTTTACTTCAACTTTCATAGCTGCTAATTTAAATGTCGGTGTTTTTTATATCATTGCTATAACTTCGTTTGTGGTCATTGGGATTTTAATGGCTGGGTGGTCATCAAATAATAAGTATTCAATGCTTGGGGCGATGCGCTCAGTTGCTCAAATTGTAAGTTATGAAGTTCCAACAGCGCTTTCAATTTTAACAGTTATTATCGTTGCTGGGACATTGAATTTACAAGAGATTTGCCAAATGCAGAGTGGTGGCTTATTTAACTGGTTCATTTTCAAGTATCCGCCATTTATGTTCATAACCTTCTTAATTTATTTCACTGCTTCGCTTGCTGAGGTTAACAGGACGCCTTTTGATATACCTGAAGCTGAGTCGGAGTTGGTCGCGGGTTATCATACGGAATACACAGGGATGAAATTTGCGATGTTTTATCTTGCTGAATATGCGAATATGTTCCTTGTCTCTGGGATTTCTGCGATACTTTTCTTCGGTGGTTGGAACAGTCCGTTCGGTGATTTTATGTCTGGACCTGCATGGGGCGTTTTCTGGTTTGTATTAAAAGGGTTGTTCTTCGTTTTCCTGCAAATTATGTTAAGATGGACATTGCCGAGATTAAGGGTTGATCAGTTGATGTATGTCTCGTGGAAAGTTCTGACACCAATTTCGTTTGTGAACATATTTATTGTTGGTTTATGGGCACTTTTAAAATAAAAAGGTCTCAAAAATGATTCAATACTTCAAAAATATATTCATTGCCATCAGGACTATACTTGTTGGGCTCAAACTTACATTCAAGCATCTATTCGTTAGAGCTGTGACGATTCAATATCCGGATGTTAAGCTGAAACTTCCAGAAAGAGCAAGAAATCGTCTTTATGTGAATATAGATGATTGCATCGGTTGCAGGCAATGCGAGATGGCTTGCCCAGTTGATTGCATTACGATTGAAACGGTTAAGGCGCTTCCAAATGAAGACCTTGGCGTAACTTCAACAGGGAATAAGAAACGACTTTGGGTTACAAAGTTTGACATTGATATCAGTAAGTGTTGCTATTGCGGACTCTGTGTCTATCCGTGTCCTACGGAGTGTATCTACATGACCGATGTTTATGAGTTCTCGGAGTATAATAGACATAACCTGATTTACCATTTCAGTAATTTCACGCCTGAGGAAGCAGAGCTCAAGAAAAAGCAAGTTGAAGAATTTGAGCTTGAACAGAAGATGAAGAAAGCTCAAAAACCAGCGGAAGTGAGCGTTAATAACCCCGGAGCTAGTTCTTAAAAACAAAAATTTGATCCGTAAAGATGAGTTTATTTGACATTGCCTTTTACATCATTGCTGTTTTGACGATCGTATCTGCAATTGTAGTTGTTAGCGCAAGGAATATAGTTTATTCAGCTTTTGCACTTCTTTTTACTTTCTTTGGGGTTGCGGGTTTATATGTGTTGTTAAACGCTGATTTCATAGCTGTAACGCAGGTTTTGATCTATGTCGGTGGAATTCTCGTTTTGATAATATTCGGTATAATGCTTACAACAAAATTTTTTGATGTCCCAGTTAGAACTGAAACACTTCATGTCGTTCCTGCGATCGTTGTCACGGGTGCAATTATGGGAACACTTGTTGGAGTTATCTTGAAGACAAAATGGTTCAACCTGATGGATGTCCAATGGGAAAATACGACGAAAAGAATCGGTGAAAAATTGATGACCGATTTCCTTCTTCCGTTTGAGGTTGCATCTGTTGTTTTGCTTGTCGCTTTGCTCGGTGCAGTTATAATCGCAAGAAGGGAGAGATTTTAAAATAAAATCAAAAGTCGTATGCAATTTAATCTTTCATTTTTGAAAAATGTAGGGCTTGAACATTTCCTTGTTGTAGGTGCTATACTTTTTTCGCTCGGGATATATGCGGTTGTGACAAGAAAAAATGCTATAATGGTTTTGATGGGGATAGAGTTGATTTTAAACTCAGCAAATATAAATTTCATCGCATTTTCAAAATATTCAGTTGGGAATTTGACAGGTCACCTCGTTGCGATATTTGTAATAATTCTCGCAGCAGCTGAGGCTGCAATTGCAATAGCGATAGTCCTTAACATCTACAAAAACTTTCTCACTGTCAATATAGATGAGGTTGATAATTTAAAAAGGTAAATTTTGGAATAGAAAGAATGGAGAGGGCAATTGATTGGATGAAACAAGCGGAAAGAGACCTTGAGAGGGCAAGGTTGGATGTTGAATTTGGTTTTTATGAATGGGCTTGTTTCACGGCTCAACAATCAGCTGAAAAAGCAGTTAAAGCTGTATTCCAAAAACTTAAGAAATCCTTACGTGGTCATTCATTGCTTAAAATGTTTGAGGAGTTGAGCGTTGAATTGGAAGTCCCGCGGAACTTGTTTGATTATGCTAA
>NZ_FAOO01000008.1:21981-126056 GCF_900070205.1 Candidatus Thermokryptus mobilis
GGGAAGTCCGTATGAATTTTTTGACCTAAAATTAGCGCAACAGGCATATGATTCTGCAAGAGAAATCGTTGAATGGTGTCGTGATACTATCGGTAAACTATGACGAACTTATTCAAACTTTGAGAGAAATATCGGTGGAGATAAAAAATAAAATTAGCTCTGTTTTGAAAATTTATCTTTTTGGTTCATTTGCAAGGGGCAATTATACACCAGATAGCGACCTTGACATTCTGGTGGTTCTTGAAAAATGTGATTTGCCTTTTGTTGAAAGGAGAGATTTGTTTGTTGACTTTTTTAAAGGGGTTCCTTTTGATTTGAACATTTTTGTTTACACCAAAGATGAAATTAATGAAATGATTGCACAGAAAAACTTATTCATAGAGGAAGTTTTAAAAGAAGCAGTTGAAATTTCAAAATAAAAATAAATTTGAGAAGGTATGTCTCAAGATACACTTGTTTTTCTTTCACTTCTTGCTCTGATTTTACCTCTCGTTGGTTTTATCCTTTTAATTTTCTTCGGACGGAAACGACTCCCAAGACAAGGTGATATCATTGAAACTGGGCTTGTCCTTGGTTCTCTTGTCTTGTCATTTATCGTCTTCTTCAATAAAATTTTAAATTTTCCTGATCCAATTGAATGGAAATTTGAGTGGGTGAACTTTGGATTTGTGAATAATTGGGGGGAGATGAAGATAACTCTTGGAATTTTGATTGATAATTTGTCTGCAACCATGCTTGTAGTTGTGACTGTTATAAGCTCTTTGGTGCATATCTTCTCAATCGGCTATATGAAAGATGACATCAGATATTCAAGATATTTTGCTTATCTTGGCTTTTTCACATTTTCAATGCTTGGGATTGTTTTGACGAATAATTTCTTCACGATGTATGTTTTTTGGGAGCTCGTTGGGGTTTCATCCTATCTTTTGATCGGGCATTGGTATGAGAAGAAATCGGCTTCGGATGCAGCAAAGAAAGCCTTTATCGTGAATAGGGTTGGGGACTTCGGGTTTTTCGTTGGTATAATGATAATTTGGTTGAGCTTAAAGACATTTAACTTTGGTGAGGTGTTTGCTGGGATTGAACAAGGGAAATTGTCTGGTGGATTGCTTACCGCAGCTGGGATTCTTGTTTTTTGTGGTGCTATTGGTAAATCGGCTCAATTTCCACTCCACGTTTGGCTTCCAGACGCTATGGAGGGACCAACACCCGTTAGCGCTTTAATTCACGCTGCGACGATGGTTGCTGCGGGTGTTTATCTTACGGCAAGAACTTACGCTATGATGACAGCTGATGCCTTAACATTTATAGCATATATTGGAGCTATAACCGCTTTCATTTCAGCAACGATAGCGATAACTCAAACCGATATCAAGAAAGTCCTCGCTTATTCAACTATTTCACAACTTGGTTATATGACTATGTCGCTTGGTTCTGGAGCTTATGTAGCGGGGTTTTTCCATCTTGTGACTCACGCTGCTTTTAAAGCTGGATTGTTCCTTGGCTCTGGCTCGGTCATCCACGCGATGCATCACGCCTTGCACAAAGTTCACGACCATCACACCGACCCACAGGACATCAGAAATATGGGTGGATTGAAAAAGAAAATGCCGATAACCTATTATACTTTTCTAATTTACACACTTGCGATTTCGGGTATCCCATTGACATCGGGATTTCTAAGTAAGGATTCAATACTTGCTGGAGCTCTTGCATTCGGTAAATTGTCAGGGCATGTGCTTATACCTTTAATTGGATTTTTCGTTGCTGGATTGACAGCGTTTTATATGTTTAGATTGTTGATTTTGACATTCCACGGGGAGCCGAAAAGGAAAGATGCGTTTGAGCATATACATGAATCACCAAAAGTTATGACAATTCCGCTTTTGATACTTGCTTTTCTATCTTTGTGGTTTGTTTTCGGTTTAAATCCCTTTGATGCAAGCTCAACTTGGGTTGAAAAGTTTATACATAAACCCAAAAGTGTTGTTCCAGCGCAACAGCAATTTACTTTCAATTTGCCGGAAAAACTTGAAAAGGGCGCTGTGCTCACAGAATATGAGCATGCTCTTCACGAGGCGCACATCCCCGCGATGTTGCTTTCTCTTTCAATGGCTGGGCTTGGTATATTGTTTGCGTTTTTAACCTATCAATGGGGTAAGATAAGCGCTGAAAAAGTCGCCAATACGATAAAACCAGTTTATACCTTCCTTAAAAATAAGTGGTATTTTGACGAGCTCTATGCAAATACATTTGTCCTTGCTACACTTGGGATTTCAAAATTTGCAAGATGGTTTGATTTAAAAGTTATAGATGGAATTGTTGATGGTTCGGCATATTTGACTAAACTTTGGTCATTTGCTATCGGGAAATTTGACTGGAACATAATTGATGGGCTTGTGAATCTTATGGCTTATGTGACTGGATTTTTTGGTTATGTTGTCAGGTTCTTGCAGAACGGAAAAGTTCAAACATACATAGTTTATGTTGTTTTCGCCGTCATAATTCTGTTTTATATCTTTATCGGGTAAAAAGTTTTAAAAACAAAAAATTCAGTAAGATAAATGCAGATACTTGGCATTGGAATTTTAACTTGGATTGTCTTTCTACCCGTTGTTGCAATGGTAATTGTCCTTGCGATTCCGAAGGGAAGGGAAAATTTGATAAAATGGATAGCTGTCATAGCCACAGGAATTCAGCTTGTCCTTGCTGTTATTATGTTGCTTAATTACCGTTATGACCTTGCTGGGATAAATACGCTTGAGGGATTTCAATTCGTTGAGAAATATCGTTGGATTGATGTCAGTGGTGTTGCTTGGTTTGGTAGGATAGTGATAGAGTATTTTCTTGGAGTTGATGGTTTGAGTATGCCGATGGTTTTTTTAACCGCTTTGATTTCATTTATCGGAGCAATCGCCTCTTGGGAATTGCCGAAGACGAAGGGATATTATGCACTTTACCTTTTGCTTGACACTGGGATGATGGGTGTCTTTGTAGCGCTTGATTTCTTCCTGTTTTATATCTTTTGGGAGGTTATGTTACTTCCGATGTATTTTCTCATAGGGATATGGGGCGGTCCAAGAAGGGAATACGCGGCAATAAAGTTTTTCATTTATACTTTGCTTGGTTCTGTTTTGATGCTTCTTGTTATGATAGGTTTATATTTCAGCACAAGCATCATTGACACAGTCACTGGGGAGAGAATCCATACTTTCAATATGCTTGCTATGATGGACCCGAAAAATTATGAGCCAGGTTCAATCTTTTCTGGCATGCACACAACTTGGAGATACATAGCTTATATTGCTTTGTTTATCGGGTTTGCGATAAAGGTTCCGATTTTCCCGTTCCATACTTGGCTTCCTGATGCACATGTTGAAGCACCAACGCCAATCAGCGTCATCCTTGCTGGGATTCTCTTGAAGATGGGAACCTATGGGATGTTGAGGATAAGTTTTCCAATTTTCCCAGATGGGATGTTGAAATATGCTTTGCCTATGGCTTTGCTTGGTTTTATAAATATCGTTTACGGAGCTTTGGCTGCAATGGCACAGGAGGACTTTAAAAAGTTGATCGCTTATTCAAGTATAAGCCATATGGGTTATGTTGTGCTTGGAATGTCAGCGCTTAACACTCAGGCAGTCACAGGGGCGATAATGCAGATGTTTAACCACGGGACGATAACAGCTATGTTGTTTTTGATCGTTGGGGTTCTCTATGATAGGGCTCATACGAGAGGACTTAATGAATTTGGTGGATTAGCAAATCAGATGCCAAAGTATTTTGGAATCGTAATAATTGCTTTCTTCGCTGCACTTGGTCTTCCAGGTTTAAGTGGTTTTATAAGTGAGGCGTTTGTTTTCCTTGGAGCTTTTCAAACATATAAATGGATTACAATCTTTTCCGCAACTGGTGTTATTTTGACAGCTGGATATATACTCTGGACTACACAGCGTCTCTTCTTTGGTCAAATTCCGGAGAGATGGAAAAATCTTCCAGACATCAACGCAAGAGAGCTTGTGACTCTTGTCCCGCTTGCGGTGATAGTTATATTTCTTGGTGTTTATCCGATGCCTTTGATCTCAGTTATGAATGCCTCTGTGAATCATCTTGTTGGGTTTGTATCCGAAATGGGACAGATGGGATCACAGCTTGGAATTTTACCTTGAAAATAAAAATTTTGGTGGCTGAAAATGGTTGAACAGTTCAACATAGAATTGGCACAATCATTAAAAAATTTTTTACCTGAGCTGACCTTAACAATTACACTTGCTATCGTAATTATCACTGATTTGATTTTTGGGAGAAAGTTCAGAAACATTGGAGCTTATGTTTCAATTCTCGGTTTGGTTGCGACAGCTTACTTTACAATTAAGCAGTATGGCGGAAGCTATCAAATTTTCCGCGGGATGTTTGTCGTTGATCCATATTCAACCTTTTTTAAGTTTATCTTCATACTTTCGGCTTTTGTAGTGATAATTTTTTCAATGCAATCACTTGAATTAAAAGAAACATCGGCAAGGAGACGCCTTGGGGAATATTACTTCTTTATTTTGACCCTAACACTTGGAGCTTTTTTAATGGCTGGTTCTGTTAATCTTCTCATGATGTATCTTTCGCTTGAACTTGTCAGCATAAGCTCATACATACTTGCAGGTTATATCAAGGAATCTGAGCGGTCAAGTGAGGCGTCAATGAAATATGTCATATACGGTGCTTTGTCATCTGGTTTGATGATCTATGGTATTTCGCTGATTTATGGATTAAGTGGTGAGTTAAATGTTTATTCTATAAATGCATCGCTTCTTTCTGGGGGATATAGTCCTGTTGTTTTGTTGATTGCTTTTCTTTTGATACTTGCTGGTTTTGGATATAAAATTTCCGCAGTTCCATTTCATTATTGGACGCCAGATGTTTATGAAGGTGCTCCAATAACTGTGACCGCTTTTCTGTCCGTGTCTTCAAAGGCAGCTGGCTTTGCAATGTTTGTGAGATTTTTGAAAGCAAGTTTCATTGATAGAACCGTTCTTGCGGGAGTTGAAGGAACGTGGGTTTTACTTCAGGGGTTGCCATGGTCTCAGATAATTGCTGTTCTTTCGGCTTTAACTATGACGGTTGGAAACATAATTGCGATATGGCAGAACAATTTGAAAAGAATGCTAGCATATTCAAGCATAGCTCACGCTGGATATATACTTATGGGAGTTGTCGTCTTCCAGAACCTTGGTATTTCTGCAATGTTGATTTATTTCCTTGCATATCTTCTTATGAACCTTGGTGCTTTTTATTGCGTTATGCTTGTAGCTGACAAAACAGGAAGTGAAGATATAGAAGTTTATAAAGGACTTGGATATCGCTCACCACTTATCGGAGTTGTTTTTACAATTTTTCTTGTTTCACTCACTGGAATACCCCCAACATTTGGTTTTATCGGGAAACTTTATCTTTTCTCTGCCTTAATAAATGCTAAAGTTATTTGGCTTGCTGTCGTTGGTGTTTTAAATAGTGTCGTGTCGCTTTATTACTATGTTCGGGTTGTGAGAAATATGTTCCTTCGTGATCTGGAGGTTGATAAAGGTGAAATTAAACTTTCGCCAGCGCAAGTTGTTGTTTTACTTGTCCTTGTTGTCCCGACGCTTTTATTTGGGGTTTATTTTGGACCGATAGTTGACCTTGCGCAAGCATCAGTTGCAATGTTCGGTTTGAGGTGAGAACTTTAATGAATTTTTAACTTTTTCTTCATTGAAATTTTAAAGTTACTTTTTTAAATTTTATTAGCGAACGAAGGTTCGCTAAATCAAAACAAAATAACGAGGTGCAGAGATGAGGCAAGTATTTCTACTTTTAATTTCAGTTCTTTTCATTCCTTCCCTTCTTTTTTCTCAAGGTGTTACAACTGCGAGCATAAGTGGAATTGTCACAACTCAAGACGGGGAGCCACTTCCTGGAGCAAATATCGTCGCTGTTCATGAACCGAGCGGAACCGTCTATGGAACAATCGCGAGGGTTGACGGCAGGTATAACCTCGTTAATTTAAGGGTTGGTGGTCCTTATACTGTCACCGTGTCGTATGTTGGTTATGCTCAGCAAAAGGTTTCGGATATTTATTTGACACTCGGTCAAGATATGGTTTTGAATTTTAAACTCGCTGAGCAACCAGTTCAACTCGGTGAGGTAACAGTTATTGGTGAAAGAACTGGGGTCATAGGTGCAGCAAGAACAGGTCCATCAACAAATGTCTTGAGGCAACAAATTGATGTTTTGCCGACGATTTCAAGAAGTTTCCAAGATTATTACAAAATTTCACCGTATTTTATCGGTTATAGTGCAGCTGGGAGAAACAACCGTTATAACAACATCCAGATTGACGGAACTAACTTTAACGATTTGTTTGGGCTTGGTGGAACCGGGGCTCCAGCTGGGCAATCAAATGTCACGCCTATAAGCTTGGAAGCGGTTGAGGAATTTCAAATCGTCATTGCTCCATATGATGTTCGTCAAAGTGGGTTTACTGGGGCTGGCGTTAATGTCATTACGAGAAGCGGGACGAACAGATTTTCAGGAGCATTGTTCTACTATGGCAGAAACCAAAACTTCATCGGAAGAAGCCCTGATACACTTAGAAGAAAATATCCGGACTTTACCGACTATCAAACCGGTTTCCGCATCGGCGGTCCGATTTTAAAGAACCGTCTCTTCTTCTTCATCAATGGTGAGTTGACAAGATACAAGTCACCTTTAATAAGAACGCTTGGAGCATCAACGATTGGAACGAATATATTTACTGTTTCGCCTGATAGCGTTCGTTTATTTAGAGAAGCTTTGAAGACAAGATATGGGTATGAAACGGGGTCATTTGAAAGCTTTAACTTTTTAAGACATAGCAATAAGATTTTCATTAGATTTGACTTCAATATAACTCAGTCACACAGGTTAACATTAAGGCACAGCTATCTTGATGCTTTTGATGATAACGCTCCAGCAACATCGGGTATCCCATCACCACAAATAGCAACGATTTATGCTGAAAACACGAGATATAAAACTCAAAACACGACTAATTCAACCGTTCTTCAATTGACGAGTGTTTTGGGTAGCAGAGCAGCTAATGAACTTATCGTTGGTTATACTGATATTCATGATAATCCGCTTTATTACGGTCAGCCGTTTCCGTATGTTTCCGTTAGAACATATGACTCGCAAGGAAGAACATATAATCTTGCAGCTGGTTCTGAAAAGTTTAGGATGGCTAATGATTTAAGGCAAAGGGTAATTGAAATTACCGATAACTTGACTTTCTTTATGGGTGCTCATACTATAACAGTTGGAACGCATAACGAGATATTCTCCTTCAGCAACCTCTTCATTCGTGATTTCTTCGGTGCGTATCACTGGAACTCACTTGCTGATTTTCTTGCTGGGAGAAAAGCAGCGCAGTATGAGCTCAGTTATTCCAAAATTGAGGGGAATCCGCAACCAAAAGCTGAATGGAAAGCAATTCAGTATGGTGTTTATGTTCAGGATGAATGGTCTATTAGGCCAGGATTAAAGTTAACATTTGGTTTGAGATTAGATGTGCCGACTTTCCCTGATAAGCCAGCATATAATCCAAAAGTTGATTCAACATTTAAACCCCTTGGTTATGACATCTCAACCGATAAGGTTCCAAAAGCCCAATTTATGTGGGGTCCAAGATTCGGAATAAACTGGGACCTGTTCGGCGATAAGACAACGCAGTTACGTGGTGGGATTGGCGTATTTACGGGAAGAGTTCCATATGTTTGGATTTCAAATCAGTATTCAAATACTGGAGTTGAATTTGGAAGACTGCTCTTAAGGGGTGCAGATGTTCCAGATTTTGTTCCTGACCCGTATAATCCTCCAAGGGGTGGAACACCGATTCAGACAACTGAAATTAATGTGACCGCTCCTGATTATAAGCTTCCGCAGATTTTGAGGGCAAGCTTTGGGGTTGATAGAATACTACCGCTTGGCTGGGTCGCAACCGTTGAAGGTCAATATTCAAAGACAATAAATGATATTCTCTACAAAGATATAAACTTGATCCCGCAGGGTTATCTCTCGGACGGAAGACCGATTTACGGGACTTGGGACTACTCAACACGTCGTTGGACTGTGCAAAAGTATAATCCAACTTTCACAAATGTTATACTTCTTACGAACACAAATCAAGGTTACAGCTATAATTTAACCTTCCAACTTGAAAGACCTGTTTCTCCGGATGGGATTTATGCGAAGTTTGCTTACACCTACGGCGTTTCAAAGGATATGAACAGTGGAACATCCTCGCAGGCGTTTTCACAATGGAGATTCAATCACGCTGTTGACCCCAACAACCCAACGCTTTCATATTCATCATTTGATTATAGACATAGAATCCTTGCGATTCTCTCGTATAAGCGGGAAATTTTCCGTGGAATTTCAGCTTCAGTTGGAATCTTCTATAATGGGCTTTCAGGTCAACCATATTCTTGGGTCTATAGCGGCGATGTGAATGGAGATGGTCAGTCTGAAAATGACCTCGTTTATATTCCAAAAGATAAAAATGACATCATACTTGTTAACTCAGCAGGCAATCCACTACCGAAAGAAGATGTCGCTTATGATCAGTTGTTTGCATTTATAGATAACGATCCTTACTTGAGCAAGAACAAGGGCAAGATAGCCGAAAGAATGGCTGCTCGTGGTCCATGGTCACATCAAGTTGATGCAAGATTTGCGCTTGAGATACCCTCAATAAGAGGGCAAAAGCTTGAAATTACATTTGATGTTTTGAACCTTCTCAATCTTCTCAACAAGGACTGGGGAATTGTTAAAGGTGTTACATTCCAAAGAGCTTTCTTGCTCGTTTTCCATAGCCTTGATCCAGCAACTGGACAACCGAGGTTCAGGTGGACGAATCCGCCAAGACCTGAGCTTCCACTTGACCTTGCTTCAAGATGGCAAGCACAGATCGGGATTAGATATACCTTTTAAAGCTTAATTTTTGTCGCATATTTAGGGGGAGTGGAAATTTTGGTTTCCGCTCCCCTTTTTTGTATAAAATAAACGGGTGAAGATTATGTTGATCGCTTTACTTACAGATTTCGGTAATAGGGATTGGTTTGTCGGTGTGATGAAAGGAGTTATTTTGAAGATTAATCCAAATGTCAATGTTGTTGATTTATCGCATGAGGTTGCGCCCCAAAATGTTAAGGAAGCAGGATTTATATTATGGAACGCTTATAGATTCTTCCCAAAGGGAACAATTTTTGTCTGCGTCGTTGATCCAACTGTTGGAAGCGATAGGAAAATCATCGCTGTTCAGACAAAGGAACATATTTTCATAGCTCCAGACAATGGGATTTTGGATTTCGTTTTGAGTGAGGTTGAAGTTTTGAAATCCGTTTATGTTGAGAATAAAAGTTATTTCCTTGAAAATATCAGCACCACATTTCACGGTAGGGATATCTTTGCGCCTGTTGCGGCGTATATTTCGCGAGGTGTTGATTTAGGTGAACTTGGAGAGGAGGCAAGTTTTAGAAAACCTGAAGGTATATTCGTTGAGGCATCAACCCCTGGCGATTACATTGGTGAGGTCATTTATATAGACAGATTTGGGAATTTGATAACTAACATAAAACCAACCGCTGATATTGATGGGGAAGTGAAAATAAAAGAGTATATCATTGAAAAAATTTCAAAAACTTATGCTGATGTCAAATCAGGGCAACTTCTTGCCTTGATTGACAGTAGCGGTCTTCTTGAAATAGGAGTTAGAAATGGTAACGCAAAGGAACTGACAAAAGCAGATTATGGTGAGAAAGTTTTTTTGAAAGTTAAGAAGATATGAGTTATATTTTTAAAAAAGTTAATTTGCGTAATGTCACGCTTCAGTTTAATTATTGTTTCCCTGTTTTTATCGTTGTCCTTTTTCGCTTGTGTTTCCTCAAAAAAGTCCACCACGGATGGGATTAAAACAGCAGAAGTTAAAGAGTTAAAATACAGACAAGTTGAAAATATAGATAAAGCGATAGAGCATTTCATTGCGGGGCAAGTTTATGAACTTAAGGGGGATTATGCCAGTGCTATACTTGAATACCAAGATGCCTTAAGGTATCAGCAAAGCCCAGGTATATATAATGCCATTGCGAGGGCATATCAAAAGATAGGCAAGCATTCGCTTGCGGTTCAGATGGCGCTTGAAGCGATTCGGCTTGATTCACTTAACATAACATACCGTGAGACGCTTGCGGACATTTATGTTGAAACATTTGAGGTTAAAAAAGCAATAGGGGAATTTGAAAAAATTCTCAAAATTGACTCTTTAAATTATAACGCTCTCTTTAATTTAGCTCACCTTTATGAGAATGACAAACCACTTCGTTCACTTGAACTTTACAATAAAATCATTAAAAATTATGGTCCAGAATGGAATACCCTTCAAAGGATAGCTGAGATTTCATTCCGCCTTGGAAAATTTTCCGAATCAGCTCAAGCTCTTGAAATGATGATTGAAATTGACCCATCAAATTATGATCTCAGAAAGTTAACTGCCGAAACATATATAAATGCTGGAGAAATTGGGAAAGCGAAATCAATTTTATCTGAACTTGTTGAAATGAGACCCTCTGACCTTTTCGCAAAATTGAGATATGCTGAGGTGTTGCTTGATTTAAAGGAGAAGGGGAGGGCAATTGAGATTTTAAATGAAATTATCGCTGATGATTCAGCTGGGATAGATATAAAGTTGCAAGTCGGTGAGAGCTTGCTCAGAAACGCAAGCAAAGATTCATCTTATATTGAAATCGCTGAAGGGATTTTCAAAAAGATTTCACAGGCACACCCAAATGATTGGAGAGCGCATTGGTTTCTTGGTATAATCGCATCGGATAAAAAAGATGCTGAAACTTCATTTGAAGAATTTAAAAAAGTTGTTCTTTTGAACTCTCAAACGGTTGAAGCATGGCGTGGCATTGGAATCGCGCTTTATGATATGGGAAGGTTTGAGGAATTAATAGAGTGGATGAATAAGGGGATTGATAAATTCCCCGACGATTTCATACTTAATTTTCTTCTTGGTTTGGGTTATCATCGGCTTGACAGGAATAACGAGGCTGTAACACCACTTGAGAAGGCGCTTTCACTTGATCCAAAAAACATTGATGTCATAAGCACGCTTGCCCTTGTATACGATGCGATAGGATTAACCGTAAAATCAGATTCGCTCCACGAACTTGGCTTGAAGATAAGCCCAAATAATCATCTCATTTTGAATAATTACAGTTACACACTCGCTGAACGTGGTGAAAAACTTGAACTTGCGCTTGAAATGGCGAAAAAGGCAATTGAACAAGAACCGGAAAATCCCGCTTACCTTGATACAATTGGTTGGATTTATTTTAAACTTGGCGACTACGAAAAAGCCAAATACTATATCCAAATGGCGGTTGAAAAAGGTGGAAGTCCGGTTGTGATTGAGCATCTTGGCGATGTTTATTTCAAACTTGGAAACATTGACAAAGCAATTGAATACTGGAAAAAAGCGCTTGAAAAGAACCCATCAAACGAAAAATTAAAGGAAAAAATTAAAGGTGGCAAAATTTAAAAAAGTCACTCTAATTTTACTTGCCGTTTTACTTTCATCTTGTGCCCCTACGAAAAAGGTCATGATTGAGCCAAGCGTTGAAATCGCCTTGACAAAGATTCGTTCAAGAAATGAGGGTATAAAAAATTTGACCGCTGCTGGGAAAATCACAATTGAATTACAAGAGCATTCAAATTCTGCAAACTTTGAACTTGAGATAAAAAGACCTGATACGCTCTTTATGAAAGTTAAAACAATCTTTGGGATAAATATCGGAGAGATAAAAGTTTATGGCGATGGATTTGAGTTAAACGACAGGTTTAACGATAGGATGCTTTATGGCAATGTTGGGGATTACATGAAAAGATTTGTGGGTTTAAATCTTTCAACAGGAGAACTTGTAAATCTATTTCTTGCATGCCCAAATGTTGGCGAAATTGAGAACAGCGAGGATTTTATAATTTACACAAGAGAGGACGAATATGAGAAAATTTTTAAGTTCAATGATGAACTTGAGCTTGAAAGTTATATTCTATCAAAGGATGGGTTTGTGCTTTTTGAGGTTAGATATTCAAAATTCATTGATCTTGGTGGTGTGACTTTGCCAAGGGTTGTGAAGATTTATGACGATTCTGGGCGAGCACTTCATCTGACTTTTTCGGAAATAAAATTGATACGGGTGAATGAGAGAAAAAGTTAAGATGAGAAAGATTGCTCAAGCTATTGAGAAATTTTTCAGTTCAAGGAAGGATAAAAAGATCGATCCGCTTGATATTTTAATCGCTACGATACTTTCTCAAAAC
Source organism: Candidatus Thermokryptus mobilis (assembly GCF_900070205.1). Classification (NCBI taxonomy): domain Bacteria; kingdom Pseudomonadati; phylum Candidatus Kryptoniota; genus Candidatus Thermokryptus; species Candidatus Thermokryptus mobilis. The sequence continues at coordinate 34,372 of NZ_FAOO01000008.1, forward strand.
ACAAACGATTTGAACAGTGCAAAGGCTTTTGAAAATTTGAAGACGAGGTTTCCACGATTTGAGGATATCATTAATGCTGATGTTAAGCAAATAGAGGAAGCTATTAAAATTGGGGGACTTGCGCATCAAAAAGCGGTCAGGATAAAAAAGTTGCTTACTGAGTTGAAGGAGAAAGTTGGGCGTCTTGACCTATCTTTTCTTTCTAAAATTTCGGTTGAAGAGGGAATTAAGTTTTTGACGACATTTAAAGGTGTAGGTTTGAAGACAGCAAGTTGTGTTTTACTTTTTGGTTTCAATAAGGATGTTTTTCCTGTTGACACCCACATACATAGAATTCTTAATAGGGTTGGTGTCGTTAAAACTAAAACGCCAGATGAAACATTTCACAAGGTTAAAAATTTAATTCCTTCTGGTTCAGCATATGTGCTTCACACAGGACTTATAAAGTTCGGGCGTTTGATATGTCGCGCGAGAAACCCTTTGTGTGGAGTTTGTCCAATTTACAGCATTTGTAAATTTAGGGATAAGAAATTTTTTAAAGACAAAAGCAAGGGTTTGGGACTTAAACTGACTAAGAAAGGGGAGTTTATTTTGCTTGATGAAATTTAAGCATAAAAACAAAAAAGGAGAAAAAAATGGTTGGGCGGAGAGAATTTCTAAAAAATTCAATTCTTTTCGGATTAGGAACTTTAGTTTTCAAAAGGATGAAATTTTTTCCGTTTGTTGAAACATCAAAGGCAGAATCTCAAAGTCGTCCAGTTTTAATTTCAACTTGGAGGCAGGGTATAGCAGCAAATGAGATGGGGATTAAGGTTTTATCTGAAGGTGGAACGGCGCTTGATGCAGTTGAACTCGGTGTGAGAACAGCTGAGGATGACCCGAGGGTGATGAGCGTAGGATATGGAGGGCTTCCGGATGAATGTGGGCATGTTACGCTTGATGCTTGCATAATGGATTGGCAATTTAACGCTGGAGCAGTTGCCTTTGTTCAGAAATGTAAAAATCCCGTTTCGGTCGCAAGGAAAGTTATGGAATTAACAAAGCATGTTTTCATAGTGGGTGATGGCGCTGATAGGTTCGCTAAAATGATAGGCTTCCCCGAGGTTGACCTTTTAACTGATGAAGCAAGGAAAAGATGGCTTGAATGGAAAAGAAATATAAGCCAAAACGATAACTGGCTCTCACCTGAGGAAAATCACGACACAATCGCAATGCTTGCACTTGACGGACAGGGAAGAGTAGCTGGAGCTGTCACAACAAGTGGTCTAGCTTGGAAAATCCACGGCAGAGTTGGTGATTCTCCAATAATTGGCGCTGGACTTTATGTTGATGGTGAGGTTGGCGCAGCAGGTTCAACTGGGGTAGGCGAAGCGGTTATAAGAACATGCGGAAGTTTTCTCGTAGTTGAATATATGAGAAACGGGATGCACCCGCAAAAGGCAGTTGAAGAGACATTGAAAAGGGTTCTAAAAGTTAACAAAAAGTGGATTGACAAAGACCCGAATTTCCAAGTTGCGTTTATAGCTGTAAATTTGAAGGGAGAAATTGGAGCAATGGGGCTTAGAAAAGGATTCCAGTATGCTCTCTATAAAGATGGCAAGAATCAATTCCTTGATGCGCCAAATCTTATATAATCCCTGTTTTTATCTCTTTTATATATGGGATTCTTAAAAGTTCTGTTAAAAAGCGATGATGAGCTGGATGCTTGTCGCAATATGAAAGGCTTATCTTCAAAATCCCATTTTCCTCGTTCAGTTGATACTGGCTTGGTCTGATCTCGTGCTCGGATAAAATTTCAATCAGTTCGGCTCTTCCTTTCCCTTTATCGTCGTAGATTTCAAGTTGTATCCGCGTGAAATGACATTTGCCAAGAAGTGATTTCTCAATGTTTGCCAATATAGTTAAAACTAAAAGCACAATGAATGTAAAGATAGTAGCAAGTAACAATTGGTTTGCACCAATAGCAATACCGATAGCAGCGACCACGAATATGGTCGCTGCCGTTGTTAATCCAGCTATTGTCCCTTTTGATTGTATGATTGTCCCAGCGCCTATAAATCCTATCCCAGTTACAACTTGAGCAGCAATTCTTCCCGGATCAGATGAAATTTTCATAGATAGTATCGTATAAAGAGCTGAACCAAGACAAATCAAAATGTTCGTTCTAAAGCCAGCTGGTTTTCCTTTAAGTTCTCTTTCAAGCCCAATTAGTCCGCCAAATAAAACTGCGAGGAAAAATTTTAAAAGATCAAGATGAAATGCCTCACCCATAAAATTCCACAAGTATGGTTTTTACCCTAAAACTCTATATCCAGCCTCTTCAACTTTCTGTTTGACATCTTCAATTTTAAGCTCGCCCGTGTATACAATTTCAAGGGTTTTATTTTGATGATCTGCCTTCGCTGATAGAACATTTTTCAACTGCTTCACCGCATTTTCTACCGTCATCTCACAATGATGACAGGTCATGCCTTCAACCGTGAGTGTTAACCGATTCATTTTTACCTCAAATTTTTATTTTTTTAATTCTAAGCGAGTTTGTAACCACAAGAACTGAACTAAAGGACATTGAAAGAGATGCTAACACCGGTTTGAGAAGAAGACCAGTAAAGGGATAAAGTATGCCAGCGGCTATCGGTATAAGTATTATGTTGTAGAAGAAAGCCCAGAAAAGGTTTTGTTTTATGATTTTATATGTTTTTGAAGAAATTTTTATCACTTGTAGGACGCCCTTTATATCATCTTTCAAAAGAATAATGTCTGCAGTTGCTGATGCAACTTCCGTCCCAGAACCAATTGCTATCGCAACATCCGATTTTGCAAGTGCGGGGGCATCGTTAATCCCATCCCCAACCATGGCAACAATGTAACCGGATTTTTTAAGCTCATCTATCTTTTCAGATTTCTGTTCTGGCAAAACCTCGGCGAAAACCTTATCAACACCAATTTTATTTGCTATCGCCCTTGCCGTCTTGTAATTATCACCAGTTAGAAGTGCAACATCTATCCCAAGTTTTTTCAGCTTTGATATCGTTTCTTTAGCATCATATTTGATCGTGTCAGCAATTGCTATTAGACCGACAACCTTTCTATCAACCGCAACAAAAACAGGAGTTTTACCTTCGTTACTTAAAATGTCAATTGTGTTTTCAAATTTTTTCATATCTATCCCAAGGTTTAACATAAATGTTAAGTTCCCGACAGCAACCTCAAATGAATCAACATTTGCGAAAACACCTTGACCAGGGATTGAGAAAAAGTTTTTAGGTTCAGACAATTTTAGGTTTCTGAGCCTGGCATATCTGACAATTGCTTCACCAAGTGGATGTTCGGAGTTCCTTTCAACGGATGCCGAAAGGCGAAGTATTTCATCCTCAGTTAAATTTCCAAGTTTTATTATATCAGTGACCTCTGGTTTTCCGTATGTTATCGTCCCGGTTTTATCAAAAACCACAAGATTAACTTTGTTTGCGACCTCAAGAGATGTGCCGTTTTTAATTAAAATCCCCATCTCAGCTGATTTACCAGCTGCTACAACGATCGCAGTTGGTGTGGCAAGCCCAAGGGCACAGGGACAAGCAACAATTAAAGTCGCAATAAAATTCATCAACGCAAAAGTAAATCCATAACCAAGAAGATACCAAACGATGAAAGATAAAGTCGCAATTGAGATTACTATCGGAACGAAGACAGATGCCACCTTGTCAGCAAGTTTCTGAATCGGTGGTTTACTTGCAAGTGAATCCTTAACAAGCTGAATTATTTTTGAAAAAACTGTATCCTTTCCGACATTTGTCACCCTGAACTTGAAACTTCCCGCCTTATTTAGCGTTGACCCTATCACAATATCCCCGGGTTTTTTCTCAACGGGCATGCTTTCACCTGTTATGACAGATTCATCAACCGAGGCATATCCCTCTATTATAACTCCATCAACAGGGATTCTTTCACCTGGTTTAACTAAAACGATGTCGCCTGGTTTTATATCTTTAACCTGAACAGTTATTTCTTCGCCATCTTTTACAAGTGTTGCTGTTTTCGGTTGCAGAGATGAGAGCTTCTTGATCGCGGTTGCGGTTTGAGCCCTTGCCCTCGTTTCAAGAAGACGCCCAAGCAAAATCAAAGTTATTATGACAGCGGAGGTCTCATAGTAAACATCCGGTGTTCTACCTATTGAAGTGAAAACGCTTGGGATGAAAGTCGCAACGACGCTATATAAATACGCAGAACCGGTTCCAATCGCAATTAAAGTGTTCATATCAACAGACAAGTGGCGAATTCCCGCAAGAAAACTCCTGAAAAATTTTCCCCCACCGTAAAACATCACAGGCGTGGTCAATAGGAAAAGAATGTAATTTACAACAGTTCTATCACCAAAATGATGGAAAAAATGTGATAACATGTCAAGTAGAATTAAAGAAGTCAAGATAGAGCTAAAGATGAATCGCTTTTTCAGGTCTTCATATTCACGCTTTTTGATTATTTCCTCGTAAAGTTCAACATCTTCCTCGGCAAGATGCGGAACTTTAAAGCCGAACTTTTCAATCTCGCTTTTTATATTATCAACCGAAATTAAAGTTGAGACAAATTCAACGGTTAAATTCTCAGTGGCTGGATTGATATTTACACTTACAACACCGTCTAACTTTGATATTGAATTTTCAACTATTGAAGCAGATGCCGATGCCAATCCTTCAATAGGTATGGTTATTTTTTGAATCGCAACATCATATCCGATTGACCTTACGGACTTTATCACATCTTTAAGATTTAGCGTTTTATCCGATTCAAATTCAATCGTTGCTTTTTCTGTGACCAGATTTACAACTGCATTTTTTACCCCGGGAAGCTTTTGGAGATTGTTTTGAACCTTCAGCACACAACTTGCGCAGGTCATACCAACAATCGGAATCTCAATCTTTAATACCTTTGTGATGTTTAATTTCTCTATTTCCCTCTCCCTTTCGCTCATGCCTTTTGGCTTAAATTAATTTTCACACTTCAAATATAACCTTTGCGTTGTAAAAATTCAAGAACGCCTTGAAAAAGTCAGTTTTATTCTTTATATTATATACCGAAAAAGCGCCCGTAGCTCAACTGGATAGAGCGTCTGGCTACGGACCAGAAGGTTGGGGGTTCGAGTCCCTCCGGGCGTGCTAATTTTATTGCTCTTCCTCCCCAGATGATAACCCAAGGTCACCGAAAAGTTGCATCCTTGCCTTCTCAGACATCATGCTTGGATTCCAACGCGGTTCCCAGACGATTACAACATCGGCATCCTTAACTCCAGGGATTTGAAGAAGTCGCTCACGAACTTGCTGACTTATAAATGTATGAGCAGGACACCCCGGAGCAGTCAATGTCATCTTAACACCTACCCAATCATCAATTATTTTGACCTCATAAACAAGCCCTAAATCAACGATGTTTATCGGAATCTCGGGGTCATAGCATTCCCTAAGAGCTTCATATACCTGTTCTTCTGTCACCATGGCTTTGCTTACCTTTTTTCTTTTAATATAACACTTTGTTCAAACTTTTAGAAATCACCTCTTTTTCCTTTTTCCCGAATGGGATTCGTAAATTTCAAGCTTCTCAAGCATTTGGATGGTTTTATTTATCTGCTCCCTCAACTCCGCAAATGATGAAATCAACTTGTTTATCTCATCAGATGGGAAATCGGAGTCAGCGCTGATCTTTGAAAGCAATCTATCTATGCCGGCTCTCATACGTTCATAACTTCTTAAAAAAGAACGACGCATTAATTTTGGTGTTAATTTAACTGACCGAAGTTTTATCCTCGGACCCGTTCCATAAATTTCAACTTCCATAAGGAGTTTCTCTATGCTTTCAGGCAAATCATAAAGGGTTGTTTCGCCAGTATCAATAAGTTCAAATTTTCGGCTTCGCTTAATTAAGTTAACAAACTCTGGAAATGATGGTAGTGGGACATTCGGATGTTTGTATTTTATGATAAGATAAACTTTTCGCGCTGGGACGAGAACTTCATCATCATTTGAGATGATATCATCAATTATTTTAACTAACTTTCTGCTTAACATTTCAATCGTACAAAATTGATTCTTCGGTTTCCTTATCAAAAAAGTGCGCCTTCCTCATATCAATTACAAGTTCCTTTAAAGCTCCAACTTCAGGCTCCTCATGAGCTGGGACTCTCGCAACACATTGTGCTGTTGTAGTGGCAAAGTAAATGTAAATCTCATTCCCCATCGGCTCAACGACATCAACTAAAATTTTTATCCTCTCACCATTTTGTATCTGTGTATAAATCGGATCATAAATATGTTCTGGTCTTATACCAAATATCACACGCTTTCCAATATAATTTTTCAATTTGTCTTGATATTCCTCTGGGATTGAAAGTTTAATTCCACCGTCACTCTCAATAAATTTTAAACCATCTTCTAAAACAATTTCACCTTCAATGAAGTTCATTGACGGGCTTCCTATGAAACCGGCGACAAATTTATTTTTAGGAAAGTTGTAAAGATTTAATGGTGTGTCTATTTGCTGTATGATTCCATCTTTCATCACAACGATTCTGTCCCCCATAGTCATCGCCTCTATCTGATCGTGCGTGACATAAATCATCGTAGCGCCAAGTTTCCGATGGAGTTTTGAAATTTCGGTTCTCATTTGAACTCTAAACTTTGCGTCAAGATTACTCAACGGCTCATCAAATAAAAAAACCTTTGGATTCCTGACTATGGCTCTTCCAACAGCAACCCGCTGTCTTTGACCGCCTGAGAGCTCCTTTGGCTTTCTATCAAGCAGATGCTCAATCCCAAGTATTTTTGCTGCTTCTTTAACCCTTTTGTCAATCTCGCTTTTCGGATACTTTCTGAGTTTTAAGCCAAACGCCATGTTCTCGTAGACAGTCATATGCGGATAGAGTGCGTAATTTTGGAAAACCATTGCGATATCTCTATCCTTTGGAGGAACATCATTAACAATTTTATTATCAATATAGATAAATCCACTTGTAACTTCTTCAAGACCAGCTATCATTCTCAAAGTTGTCGTTTTCCCGCAACCTGAGGGACCAAGCAAGACCATAAATTCACCATCTTTTACTTCAAAAGTTGCATTCTTTACGGCGACAACATTATTCGGGTAGATTTTGCTCACATTTTCAAGCCGAACCTCCGCCATTTAAATCCACCTCCACTCTATTTTTAAGTTTTGAACTCCTCAATTAAAAATTTACCACGCTTGACAAAATTTTAAAAAAGTTCGGGAATGAAATTTTAACGCAGTCCGGATTGTCAATCACTGTCTCGCCTTCAGCTATTAACCCGGCGATTGAAAAAGCCATAGCTATCCTATGGTCGTTAAATGTTTTTATAAGCGCACCTTTTAATTTGTTCTTGCCTTCAAACGCAAAGCCATCTTCATATTCTTCAACATCAAGACCCATCGCTCTGAGGTTTTCAACAATTGCTTTAATCCTATCGCTTTCCTTTTTTCTGAGCTCTGAAGCATCTCTGACTTCAAATTTACCTTCGCCGATAGCACCTGCAATTGAAAGTATCGGAATCTCATCTATTACACCGGGTATTACATCGCCTGAGAGTGTTAAGTTTTTCAAATTGACTTCTTTCTTTGATTTAACGATTACATCACCTATCGGTTCGCCCATGACTTCTTTTACATTTTCTGTTTCAATGTCTGCGCCCATTTGTCTAAGAATTTCAATGAAAGCTGTCCTCGTTGGGTTCAAGGTCACATTTTTTATCCTGATGTTTGAATTTGGGATTATCACTCCAGCAACTATGAAAAACGCTGCTGAAGAGATATCGTTTGGAATGATATAATTAGCTGGTTCAATTCTTTTGCCACCTTCAACTTCAATGATTTTTTTACCGTTTTCAAAATGAGCCTTTAAGCCGAGCAAACGCTCAGTGTGATCTCGTGTTGGAATCCTTTCAATTATTTTAGTCTTTCCATCCGCATGTAAACCTGCGAAAATTAGACATGACTTAACTTGAGCGCTTGGGATTTCGGGTTCATATTCAATTGGATTTAAACTGTCAACGCCATAAATTTTCAAAGGAGCGGTTCCTTCTTCCGTGGGCTCAATTTTTGCTTCCATCATTTGAAGTGGTTTAACGATCCTCCGCATAGGTCTTTTTCTTAAAGAATCATCCCCTGTTATTTCAGAGTCAAATTTTTGACCGGCGAGTATCCCGGCGAGAAGACGAATCGTCGTCCCAGAATTCCCAGCGTCAAGAATTGAATGTGGCGGGGAAAGCTTTTTAATTCCTTTACCCTTTATTTTCAATTTTTCCCCGATTTCAATTTCAACGCCAAGTTTTTGGAGGCACTCAAGCGTTTTATTTGTGTCACCTGCGAAGAGGAAATTTTCAATCGTATTTTCCCCATCTGACAAGGCAGAAATTAAAGCAACCCTATGTGAAATTGATTTGTCACCAGGAGGATATACTATCCCTTTGATTTTATTTACTTTCGTGATTTTCATCGTCTATAAAAGGGTTCTTTTCTAAAATAAAAAAGGGGTTGCACTTTGAGGCAACCCCGCTGATAAACTTTGCCCGTTAAGCTTCGGGCGAACCCTCTGAAGCCGTTGTCTCTTCAACAGATTCCCTTTTCTCGGCGCCAACCTTCGCTTCAAGCTCCTCAACCCTTTTTACAAGTTCGTCAATTTTCTCCTGTAGGGATTTAAATTTCGTATCAACATAATTTTTTGAAACACCGCCTGCCTTCGCTGCTGGCGCCTTCTTTGCTGGCTTCTTGGCTGACTTCTTCGCTTTTGCCATATTTGCTCCCTCCGGTTTTAATTTTGATTAAATTTTTCATTTAACTGCGTAAGGCACTTTCTCAAGTAATAAAATCTCACCGTCCATCTCCGGTGGAATAGAAATTCCCATAATTGTCAATATCGTCGGTGCTATATCGCCAAGTTTCCCGTCTTTCTTCAATTCACCACGATAATCGTCCATGACAAGTATAAATGGGACTTGACTTGTTGTATGAGCTGTATGCGGTTCACCTGTTTCAGGGTCAATCATTTTTTCGGCGTTCCCGTGGTCAGCGGTAATTATCATAACATAGCCATTTTCCTTTACAGCTTTGTAAATTCGCCCAATGCATGTGTCAACCGCTTCTATCGCCTTAACAGCAGCTGGAATTATACCCGTATGTCCAACCATATCGGGATTTGCAAAATTGAGCACAATTAAATCATATTTGCGCTTATTTATTTCTTCAACAACTCTGTCAGTTACTTCAAATGCGCTCATCTCCGGCTTCAAATCGTATGTAGCTACTTTTGGCGAGGGTATCAAAACTCTATCTTCACCTTCAAATGGGTCTTCACGCCCACCACTGAAAAAATAAGTCACATGAGCGTATTTTTCCGTCTCGGCGATTCGTAATTGTTTCAAACCTTGTTTTGAAATAACTTCACCAAGCGTGTTAGTTAAATAAACTGGCTTGAACGCAATTGGAACATCAAAATCGTCATCATATTCAGTCATCGTGACGAAATAAACATCAAGTTTTCTTCGCTGAAACTTGTCAAAGTCATTGCTGATGAAAGCCCTTGTCAATTGTCTTGCTCTGTCAGCTCTAAAGTTGAAAAATATAATAGAATCGCCATCTTTAACTTGTCCGATCGGGTTGCCGTTTTCATCAACAACTATGAACGGAACGACAAATTCATCTGTTACGCCTTTTTCATAAGATTTTAAAATTCCTTCCTCAGCGCTTTTAAATTTTTCACCCTGGGCTTCCGTCATCGCCCTGTAATATTTTTCAGTTCTTTCCCAACGATTGTCCCTATCCATTCCATAATATCTACCGCCGACGACGGCGATTTTTCCAACCCCAATTTCTTTAGCTTTTGCTTCAAATTGCCTCACATATTCAATAGCACTTGATGGTGGTGTGTCCCTCCCATCAAGAAGCGCATGTACATATACCCTTTCAACATCGTTCATCTTTGCAAGCTCAAGCAGAGCATAAAGGTGTTCAATATGGCTATGAACTCCACCATCGGATAAAAGTCCAACAAGATGAAGAGATCCGTTGTTCCGTTTTACATTTTCAATAGCTCCAAGCAATACATCGTTTTTGAAAAAATCACCATTTTTTATTGACTTGCTTATTCTAACTATGTCTTGATAAACAATTCTTCCAGCTCCGATATTTAAGTGTCCGACCTCGGAGTTCCCCATCTGTCCATCTGGCAATCCAACATATTCTCCAGAGGCATGAATTGGAACCCAAGGGTAATTTGCATAAAGGAAGTCAAAATTTGGTTTTTTTGCAAGTGCTATGGCATCCGCTTGTATAGGGACATTTTCATCACGAATTCCAAATCCATCAAGAACGATGAGAATAACTTTGCGCATTTTAACAATTTTTTGTTTTAAAACTCCTTCAAATTGAAATATAAAAAGTTTTACACATAATTTCAACTGATTTTGCCCCAATTCAGTGGATGGTTATCTTTGGGGCAATTTTCATAGGCACTGGCGGAGTTCCACCCCTTGCAAGAAAGACATAAAATGATTGGAATGAACCGTTAATTTGAATGGTTTTCGTTCCTGGTTCCCAAGTTTGAGGATTTATAATTTTGGGTCTCAGATCAAAATTTCCAGCTATGGTATGAAGTTGAAGGTTATGCGAGGTTAAGTTTAAAATTCCAAGCCCAATTGGTGTATCAGGATTATTGAGCGAGTCAAGTTTGGCGGTAGAATAAATTCCAGAGGAATCTCTGTAAATTGCCATCATTTCAATTGGTATTTTTGAGGCGTCATATGTCTTTGGGGCTTGAACCCCGGTTGAAAATTTAAAGCCAATAGCTATCAAGTTTGAAAGCTCCACACCGCTATATTTTGCACCTATTAAGCTCATAACCCCAGCAGAATCATCATAAACAGCGATAACGGAGTCCATCTTAATTGCTTTACCTTCAACAGTTAAGTTTATGTAAGGTAGAATTTCACTTTGTTGTTCTTTTTGACAGGAGGTCAACAGGATTGTAATTACAAACAGGAGAAACGATTTAAATTTCATAGCCTTTCCAATCTATCTTTCGCTTTTTTTGCAACTGGGCTTCTTGGGTATTCTTTGAGTACGCGATTCATGTACTCCTTTGCTTCTTTTATCTTTCCAAGAGCAGCATAACAACGCCCAAGCATATACAGAGCATCGGGTGTTTTTGTTGACTTCGTTTGAGCCACATAATTAAAATATTCAATTGCTTTGTCATATTGTTTCAATGCGAAGTAACTTTCACCAAGCCAATAGATCACATTTATTTTTAAGTTTGCCTGAAGGTCGCTTTTCAAAAGTGTGTCAAAGTATGCGATTGCGTTTTTATAGTTTCTATTTCTGAAACTGCTCAAACCCTTGTTGTAATAACTTCTAAATTCTTTCTCTGTCATCTTGATCGTTGGCTCTGGGATTATTTCGGGAAGTTTTACCTCGCCTTTTACTTCCCCGGCAACCGTTGTTGGTGGTTTGGTTGATAACTTTACTTCAAGTTCCGCGATTTTCGCCTCCAGATCGCGGATTCGTTTTTTGTATTCAACTATCTCGCTATCTCTTTTTGCCAGTTCAACCGCAAATTGTGGCTCGGCTTGTGGCGTTGATTCATATTGTGCAATTTTTGCTGAAAGTTCACGACTTCTTTGTTTCTCGTATTCAAGCTGCAAACCAAGGTCAGATATCTTTGCTGTCAGCTGATCGTTTGTCTCTTGAAGTGAAGCAACCTTTTTCTCAAGCTCACTTTTTTCGCTTTGAAGCTTTGCAACTTGACTTTGTAGATTTGAAACCTGCTTTTTCAAAGATTCATTTTCCTCAGATAATGTTGATAATTCAGTTGTATCAATTTCTCCCGTTGTTTCCTTAACAACTTCCCCGTAGATGTCTTCTTGTTCAGCTGTTGATGCACACCCTTGGATTGATAAAATTAACCAAATCCCCGCGATAAGAATTAATAAATAATTCAGCACCTTCATGGCTGGGAAATCCTTTTTGTTTGACTTGCTTTAAGATAAAAAAGTATATGGTAAAAGTCAAGAAGCGCTCTGTTGAAAATTAGGCGTGAAAGTTTTATTTTTATTTAAAAAGGAGTTAAAAATGGCGAGGATTTCTTCAATAGCTCTATCGTTGCTTCGGTTTGCTACTGGTTTAATGCTTGCGCTTTTTCACGGTCTTGGGAAAGTTAACGGTGCGCTTGGTTTCTTCTTTGGAGATAAGGAATGGCGCTTCATTCAAACTGTTGCAAATCTTGGTTTCCCAGCCCCGGTTGTTTTCGCTTCTCTTTCAGCTTTAGCTGAATTTGTCGGTGGTTTGCTTCTCGCTGTGGGACTTTTCACAAGATATGTATCCGCATTTATCGCTATAAATATGGCTGTTGCAGTTTATAGTAATCTCGTTAATAACACTAAATATGAGCTTGCACTTTTGTATTTCTTGATATCGCTTGTCTATCTATTTAAAAGTGGTGAGGGAATTTCCCTTGATAATTTCATAAGGAGGGGAAAAATCTGAAGTTTTGTCGGGGCGCCCGGACTCGAACCGGGGACCTCTTGCTCCCAAGGCAAGCGCGCTAACCATCTGCGCTACGCCCCGCTTTTCAAACACAAATATATCAAACTAACCTCAAAAAATCAACTTTATGGAAATTCTGCTAAAAAAAGGAAAAGAAAAGAAAATAAAAAATTTCTACCTCTGGGTCTTCAAAGACGAAATTGAAAACCTTGAACAATTAAAAAACAAACCAGCACAAATAGTTGATGTGAAAAGCTCCTCCGGAGAGTTCCTCGGCAGAGCTTTTCTCAACCCAAAATCGCACATAGTTGCACGAATGCTGACGCTTGAAGATGAGAAAATAAATTCCGATTTTTTCAAGCGAAGGATTAAGGATGCAATTGAAAGGAGAAAAAAACTTAAAATAAAGTCAAACGCCGTTCGCCTCATCCACGCTGAAGCTGATTTCTTACCCGGATTGATAGTTGATAAGTTTGGGGGTTATCTCGTACTTCAAACACGCATAGCTGGAATTGAGAATTTCAAACACGAAATAGTTTCAATTCTCACCGATATTGTGAAAACCTCAGGAATTTACGAAAGAAGCGATATGGAGTCAAGAAAAGAGGAGGGGCTTGAAATTACTTCTGGAGAACTTTATGGACATGTTCCAAGATATGTTGAAATTGAGGAAAATGGTTTGAAGTTTTTAGTTGATCTGCACTACGGTCAGAAGACAGGGTTTTATCTTGATCAGCGAGATAATAGGAAAAAAGTTCAAGGGTTGATAAATAAAGGTGATAAAGTTCTTGACCTTTTTTGTTATTCAGGGGCTTTCAGCATTTATTGCGCAAGCGCTGGAGCCATGGTTATAGGGATTGACTCCGATAGAAGTGCCACTGACCTTGCGAGGGAAAATGCAAAATTAAACAATGTCTCAAATAGAGTTAAATTCCTAACCGCTGATGCATTTGAAACAATTGAAGAGATGGCTAATTCAGGTGAAAAGTTTGACCTTGTGATAATTGACCCACCAGCGATGACGAAGACGAAAAAAGGAGCTGAAAGCGTTAAATGGGCTTTTTATAAACTCGCCCTCAATGCTTTGAAAATGCTTGACCCCGGGGCTAAACTTGTTATATCATCGTGTGCATATCATATCTCGCTTGACCTTCTTCAGGAAGCGATAAGATTTTCCGCAAATGACCTCGGAAAGAGATTAAGGGTTATTGATATAACTTTTCAACCCGAAGACCATCCCTGGATTTTGCAAATGCCAGAGACATTGTACTTGAAAACAATTTATCTTGAGGTTCTAAAATGAAATCCGAAGAGGTTTTCAGAAGTTTCTTCAAAACGAAATCATCTCTCGTTATCGCTCATCGTGGTTATTCAAAAATCGCTCCCGAAAATACAATTTCAGCTTTTAAACTCGCGGTTCGTTTTAAAGCAGATATGATTGAACTTGATGTCAGAATCACAAAAGACGGTACGCCTGTTATAATCCATGACTCAAAAGTTGATAGAACGACAAATGGGACTGGAAGGGTCAAAAACTTTTACCTTTGGGTTCTCCGCGAACTTGACGCAGGGAGTTGGTTTGACCATAAGTATATCGGTGAAAAAATCCCCACCCTTAAGGAGGTTTTTGACGCTGTCGGTGGGAAAATCCCAATCAACATTGAAATTAAAAGCGCAAGCATCAAAGATAAGCTTACCGAGAAAGTACTAGCTGTGATTTATGAGAATGAAATCGCTGATAATGTCTTGATCAGCTCTTTTGATCCAAGGGTTTTGAAAAATGTCAGAAAACTCACAGACGAAATCCCAACGGGATTTCTTTATCATTATCCAATTTATTTTAACCCCGTCAGAACCCTTTTAAATCTCGGTGCGAATGTTCTGATACATAATTACAAATTCACAACACCCAAACTCGTTGAAAAGCTTCACAACGCTGGGTTTAAGATATTTGTCTACACTGTTAACAGCCCCAATCACATCTTGAAAATGCTTGAAATCGGCGTTGACGGCATAATAACTGACGATGTCAAATTAACGAGGCGAATTTTAAACTCATTTAATCAAACTTAAAGTTGACTTAACTTTTTGAGTCATCGGCATCGTCATCTCAACCTGACCTGATATTCCCATCGCTATATCCATTTCGGTGTCCATTTCCGAATAAACTATTACCCCGCTTTTAACTTCAACCCATACAGTGCCCTTGTTTTTCCCTTCGCCTTCAAGCCCATAATTCATCCCTTGAATAGTCCCACTCCCACTTAGTGAAAGGTTTGCGTCAAGTTTTAACCTTGCACATTCTAAACCGAGTTTCTCTTCAATGCCTTCAAAAGTATATTCCCCATTTGTCTTGACAATCGTTTTGCCCTCTTCGGCAGTTGATGTATCAGAATATGAGAACGACCAGGATTTGCCTGGCGTTAATTTGTCTTGCGGAAATACGAGCGAGAATGTATAATTTCGCTTATCAATTCTCCTTGTTCCACCGCCCATCGGGATTTGAACTTCACCTCCCTCAATGATTTCGTAATTCAAGGGTTTCCCGTATTTATCATGAACTTGTTTAAATTTGAAAGCGATTGGGAAGGAAAACGTTGTATCCATCGGTGGCATCTGTGTTTTAATGCTTGTCTTTATCGTGTCAATGGAGATTATCATTTCAACATTTCCATTTGGAGAGACATTTTGGATGAGATACTTGAATTTTGATTCTGTCTTTGAGAAAACAACCTGTTCCATTCCCATTGCTGATTGTATCACCGTTGTCTCAGATAGAAGCAAATAATTGAATGTTTGCCCCGGCTCCGGCTGAAAACGCAAAGAAACACCTTGTGAAAATCCAAATTCAACAAGGATAAATAGGACAAGCGAAAATATTGATGGTTTCCTCATCTTTAAATTTCCATTTTGTTTTAATTTGCGAGTTTGTCTTCGTTTAATTTCGGCTTGAAATCTGAATTTGCAATTCTATATGCGACCAAATAACAAAGTTTCGCAACCTTTTCAATTTTTGCGAAGTTAATTTTGCTGACTTCGTCTGATACCTTGTGATAATCTTCATGTTCACCTGAGTGGAAAAAGATGACAGGGATGCCTTTTCTTGCGAAGTTTGCTTGGTCACTTCTTGGAAAGTCCCTTTCTCCATCATATGAAAACTTAAATCCGATTTTTTGATTTTCTTCTTCTGCGATCCTTTTCATATCTTCGCTGTAACTCCAACCGATCAAGATTAAGCTATCAATTGAATTCCTCCCAATCATATCAAGATTTATCATCGCAACCGTTTTTTCAATTGGGAAAAGCGGGTTGTCAACATAATATCTTGAGCCAAGCAATCCCTTTTCTTCACCGCAGAAAGCGATGAAAAGAAGGCTTCTTTTCGGTTTCTTCTTATTCAAAGCAAATGCCTTAGCAACCTCAATCATTCCAACTGTTCCAGAAGCGTTGTCATCAGCGCCGTTGTAAATGCTATCTTTTCCCATTGTCCCCGTAGTATAACCAACATGGTCATAGTGTGCCCCTATGATGATAACCTCATCTTTTAACTTCTCATCTTCGCCTTCAATTAAGCCAACGACATTATTTGCATAGACCTTTTCCTTTGCGAAACTTATCTTCATTTTAATTTTTACATTTTCAAATTTAAACGATTTTGGTTTCAGCGTTTCATCAATTGATCTCTGTATATCTTTCAAGACCTGTATATCACCGAATAGTGCTTTTATGAAGTTTTCCCCAGCTTCAATTGAAGGTGGCATTTTGCTGAGTTGATATGACAGTTGAATCGGCAAAGAAGCGCGGGGCAAATTTTTGTAAAGTTTGGGCCAAACATAACCCCTCGGCTTTAAAATTGAATGATTAAGCGGATCCGGGATGATTATAACTCCAACTGCACCGTGTTCAAAAGCGTTTTGAGCTTTATATCTCGGGAATGAATATCTTGTGGGATTTTTCCCATTAAATACACTTGTTGTGTCGCTTTCCTGTGGTTCATCCCTTAACACAACAACTATTTTATCTTTTACATCTATTCCCTCGTAATCGTCATAGCCGTATTCCTTCGCTGTAATCCCGTAACCTGCGAATATGACTTCTGCCTCAATTTCACCATCTGCGAAGTTAAACGGGATGAAATCCTCACCAAGTTTAAAAACTATCTGTTCCCCATTTTTTGACAAAATTAAAGCGTTCTGCTCAGCAAGGTCAATTCTTACGAACTCAACCCTTTGGAAATAACTTCCGTTTACCGGTTTTAATCCATATTGCTTAAACCTCTCGGCTATGAAATTTCCAGCGATATCAAGTTCAGGGCTTGGTGTGTTTCTCCCTTTTAAAGAGTCGGATGCAAGAAAAGATATATTTTGTGCGATGTTTTCGGCAGTGATTAATTCAAGCCCGCTTTTGAACCCATCTTTTGTGACTGCACAGGACAGAAACAAAACAGGAAGAATTAAAATTAAAAACCTTCTCATATCACTTGACTTTTTTGTTTAAAGGTAAAAAAATTGATGTCGCAAAGCAAGTCCCTTTGCCCGAAACTTTGAATTTTTTTGAGGTTTTGATTAACTTATCAACGAAAACAAAAACAAACGTAAACCTATACCGCTATGACACACCCATTTAAAGAATCAATAAGCACGATAAACATCGGTAGAAGGAAATTGAAAATTTTCAATCTTACCTGGCTTGAACAGCAAGGGCTTGTCAATCTTTCAAAACTCCCTTATACGATAAGAATACTGCTTGAAAACATGGTCAGAAATTGCGATAATTATCTCGTCACAGAGGAGGATGTTAAAACTGTAGCTGGGTGGAAGCCGAAACCGGAGTTAAAAGAAATTCCTTATATGCCTGCAAGGGTTTTGCTTCAGGATTTTACAGGTGTTCCTTGCGTCGTTGACCTTGCTTCAATGAGAGATGCTGTTAAGAAACTTGGGAAAGACCCTAAAATTATAAACCCGCTTAAACCAGTTGACCTTGTCATTGATCACTCAGTTCAAGTTGAATATTTTGGCACATCTTATGCTTTTGATTGGAATGTAAAAAGGGAGTTTGAACTTAACAGAGAAAGGTATGTGCTTTTGAAGTGGGCTCAGAAATCGTTCAAGAATTTCAGGGTTGTTCCCCCTGGCACAGGGATAATCCATCAAGTAAATCTTGAATATCTTTCAAGTGTCGTAAGGGTTGAAGATGGTTTTGCTTTTCCAGATACGCTTGTCGGCACCGACTCCCATACGACTATGATAAACGGCATCGGTGTTCTCGGATGGGGTGTTGGTGGAATTGAAGCTGAGGCAGTAATGCTCGGACAACCATATTATATCACAGTCCCTGAAGTCATAGGTGTGAAGTTAACTGGGGAATTACCCGAGGGAGCAACCGCAACTGATCTTGTTTTGACCGTTACGAATGTTTTGCGAAAGAAAGGCGTCGTTGAAAAATTCGTTGAGTTCTTTGGACCTGGGGTGTCAAAATTGTCAGCCGCTGATAGAGCAACGATTGCGAATATGGCTCCTGAATATGGAGCAACTTGTGGGTTTTTCCCAATTGATGATGAAACACTGAAATATCTTAAGCTAACCGGCAGGGAAAATTTAGCAAAAATTGTTGAGGTTTATGCCAAGGAGCAATTCCTCTTCAGGTATGAGGATTCACCAATACCTGAATATACCGATGTGGTTGAAATTGATATGAGCCAGATAGAGCCGACGCTTGCAGGACCAAGCCGTCCGCAGGATAAAGTTTTGCTGAAGGATATAAAAGTTCATTTTGAAAAAGTATTGAAGGAGAATTACAAGGTTGATAGTGAGCCGAGAAAATCTGTTGAGATTTTTTATCGTGGTAATAAGGTTGAACTTACCCATGGATCAATTGCTATAGCAGCTATAACTTCCTGCACAAACACTTCTAATCCGACTATTTTGATAGGTGCCGGTTTACTTGCGAAAAAAGCGATTGAAAAGGGATTAACAGTTAAGCCCTATGTTAAAACAAGCTTAGCCCCCGGGTCACGGGTCGTTACTGAATACTTGCAAAAAGCTGGTCTTATGCCATACCTTGAATCGCTTGGTTTTCATCTTGTCGGTTATGGCTGCACAACTTGCATTGGCAACAGCGGACCACTACCAGAGCCAATTTCAAAGGCGATCTCTGAAAATAATCTTATCGTCTGCGCTGTTTTAAGTGGCAACAGAAATTTTGAAGCACGAATCCATCCACTTGTTAAGGCGAATTACCTTGCATCTCCAATCCTTGTGGTTGCTTACGCTATAGCTGGTAGAATTGACATTGATTTTAACACCGAGCCAATCGGATATGACCCGAATGGAAATCCTGTTTATTTGAAAGATATCTGGCCAAGTCAAGAAGAGATAAAGGAAACAATTGAAAAGGTCCTTGAGCCGAAATTATTCAAGAAGAAATATGCCGATATTTTTGATGGAACAGAATATTGGAAGGAAATAAATGTAAAAGATAGCGAGCTTTTTGAATGGGACATAAATTCAACTTATATACAAAACCCACCATTTTTTGAGAATCTGACGCTTGAACCTCAACCACCAAGCGATATAGTCAACGCTTACTGCCTCGCTGTATTTGGGGACTCAATCACGACCGACCATATTTCACCCGCTGGTTCAATTTCAGAGAATAGTCCCGCTGGCAAGTATCTGATTGAGCGTGGTGTCCCGAAATCTGAATTTAACACATTCGGCGCAAGAAGAGGAGCTCACGAGGTTATGATGCGCGGTACATTTGGAAATGTAAGAATTAAGAACCTTATGACCCCCGAAGTTGAAGGTGGGTGGACGATATACATCCCAACCGGCGAGAAAATGTTTATCTATGATGCAGCAATGAAATATAAGAAAGAAAACCGTCCTCTCATTGTGATTGCGGGGAAAGAATATGGAACAGGTAGCTCGCGCGATTGGGCAGCGAAAGGAACATATTTACTTGGCGTTAAAGCTGTCCTTGCTGAAAGCTTTGAAAGGATACACCGAAGCAATCTTGTAGGAATGGGTGTCCTACCACTTCAATTTAAAGAAGGGGAAAATAGAGAAACGCTTGGATTAACAGGCTTTGAAGAATACACGATAGAGGGCATAGCTGAAGGTTTATATCCACGTAAAATTTTGAAGGTTACAGCTAGATCCAAAGATGGACAATCAAAAACTTTTGAAGTCATTGCCCGTCTTGATACACCGGTTGAGGTTGAATACTATATCAATGGTGGAATAATGCAAACTGTCTTGAGAAAGTTGATCAAGGATTAGAAAATTCTAATCTTTTTAAACTTGACAAATTGATTTTAAAAGTGTATATTACAATTGCAAATAGTAATAATTATCATTTAAAAACAAAATTTGGAGTAAAGCCATGGCAAAATCACTTGCTGGAACAAAGACGCTTGAGAATTTGAAGGCTGGATTTGCCGGTGAATCCCAAGCGAACAGGCGTTATCTTTATTTTGCAAGACAAGCAGACATTGAGGGGTATCCCGATATTGCAGGTGTCTTTAGAGACACGGCAGAGGGTGAGACCGGACACGCTTTTGGGCATTTTGACTTTTTAAGGCAGTATGGTGCTGGGGATCCGGTGACAGGCGAGCCAGTCGGTGATACAATTTCAAATCTTAAATCTGCCATAGCAGGCGAAACATATGAATATACGGAGATGTATCCTGGGTTTGCGAAGACAGCACGGGAGGAAGGATTTGATGATATCGCTGAGTGGTTTGAAACACTCGCCAGAGCTGAGAAATCCCATGCTGGTAGATTCCAAAAGGCGCTTGAAAGCTTGACTGGTGGTAGCAAGTAATTTTTAAAAGTGCGGGGCATTGCCTCGCCCCGCTTTTTTATTTTTAAAAATTAAATCTGGGAAAGCTCATGGTCTTTGATTTAAAAGACCCCAAGTTTTGGGATGAAGAAGCACTTTTAAAGGAGATGCATAGAATTTTTGATATCTGTAATGGTTGTCGTCTTTGTTACAATCTTTGTCCGTCATTTGAGTTTTTATTTAAAAAGATTGATGAAACCGACAATCTTGATGATTTAACAAAAGAGGATTATTTCAAAGTCGTTGAACTTTGTTATGATTGTAAACTTTGTTTCCCTAAGTGTCCGTATACACCACCGCATCACTACGAGCTTGATTTCCCGAGGTTGATGTTAAGGGCAAAAGCTGTGAAAGCGAAGAAAGAAGGGATTCCATTGCGTGATAAAATTCTTGGGCAAGCAGATTTGATAGGGAAACTTGGGAGTAAATTTGCGGGTTTGATCAATCTTGCGAACAGATTAAAAGTTAGCAGAATTTTAATGGAAAAGATACTTGGTATCCACAGGGAGAGGAATTTACCTGAATATCATAGCGAAACATTTGAAAGGTGGTTTAAGAGATATTCAAAGCAAAATGGAAAGGAAGAGAAAGGAACAAAGAAAGTTGTTCTCTTTTACACTTGCACCGTTAATTACAATGAACCCGAACTTGGAAAAGCGATTGTTAAAGTTTTAGAACATAATAATATTGATGTTGTAGTTCCAGAGCAAAAATGTTGCGGTATGCCTTTTCTTGATGGCGGTGATATTAATTCAGCGATAAAGAGTGCAACTTTTAATGTTAAGTCGCTTGTGAATTTCGTAAAACAAGGTTTTGATGTCGTTGTTCCAGCGCCAACTTGCAGTTATATGTTGAAGCAGGAATATCCGATGTTGCTGCCGGATGATGAAAATGCAAAATTGGTTTCTCAACATACCTATGATATTTCTGAGTATTTGATGAAAATTCACCGAGAAGGAAAGTTAAAGACCGACTTTAAGAACCCACAAGGGAAGATTATTTATCATTTACCCTGTCATCTGAAAGCACAGAATATAGGTTACAAGTCAAGGGATTTACTTGAGTTGATACCTGGAACAGAGGTTGAAATGATTCAGAGATGCTCTGGTCACGACGGAACTTGGAGTATGAAGAAGGAATTTTTTGAGATGTCAATGCGTGTTGGGAAGCCAATTTTTGATAAGGTTAATCAAGATGATTCCGGTTCATCGGTTTGTTCTGATTGCTTGTTAGCACAATTGCAGATTGAAAAAGGAACTGGAAAGAAGGGTTTACATCCAATACAAATTCTTTACAACGCATATGGTTTAAATGAGGAAAAATAACAAAAAAATCTATGGAGGTAGTTATGAAGCCGAATATCGGAATAAGTGAAAAAAATCTTGAAGGAGTAATTAAAATTTTAAGCACCTTGCTCGCTGATGAATATGTCCTCTATACAAAAGCGAGAAATTATCACTGGAATGTCGTAGGTCCACAATTTAATGAACTTCACAAATTCTTTCAGTCAATTTATGAAGAGCTGAATGAACACATTGATGACATAGCTGAGAGAATACGGTCACTTGGTGGGTGGTCAGTTGCAACTTTGAGTGAATTTTTGCAATTGACGAGATTGAAAGAGCATCCTGGGGAATATCCCGACGCAAGGAAGATGATTGAGAACCTTTTGAATGATTATGAAGCAGTTATAAGAACTTTGAGAGAGGATATTGTTAAGGTGGGTGATGAATACAAAGACCTTGGTACTGCTGATTTTCTTACCGAGCTTATGGAAAAACATGAGAAGACGGCTTGGATGTTAAGGTCTTTTCTTTCGTGATATTTTAGGGGAGGGGATCAAATCCCTTCCCTTCTTTTGTTAAATTTTAAAATTAAACTTCGGAGTTAAGATGAGAAAAGTTGAACTTACGGAAGTGAAAAACATATATGAGTATGAGAAGATCAGAGATGATTTCAGGAAGTATATAATTGAGTTGAAAAAAAGACGCAGAATCTCCGTCGGTGATAGAGTTACGCTTGTGTTTGAAAATCACGACACGGTTCTTTTTCAGATCCAAGAGATGATGAGGGCAGAGAGAATGGTGGATGACGACGAGATAAAATTTGAGGTTGAGACATATAATCAGCTTATACCTGAAAAAGATGAGTTAAGCGCTACATTGTTTATAGAGGTTGACGATCCGAAGCTACTCCGTCCAGTCCTTGATAGTTTTATAGGGCTTGACCGAGGTAATCATGTGTATTTGCAGATTGGGGATAAACATAAAATTTATGCTCAGTTTGAGGAGGGGCATAGCAAAGAAGATAGGATAAGCGCTGTTCATTTTATTAAGTTCAAATTTACGCCCGAACAGATAAATGACTTTAAGGACTTTAGAAATGATGTCAAAGTGGTCATAGATCATCAAAATTACAAGGCGGAAGCGGTTATGAGCAATGAAATGAGGCAGGAATTGATAAAGGATTTTGACTCAGATTAAAATTTTAGTGGAGTAATTTAAAATGGCTAATCGTAGAGGGAGTAAACAAAGGGAAGCGATACTTCGTATCCTTCGGGATACGAATATTCATCCCACAGCTGATTGGATATATATGGAGGTGAAGAAGGTGATTCCGAATATAAGTCTTGGGACTGTGTATAGAAATTTGAATTTGTTAAGGGATGAGGGATTGATTCGTGAAGTTGTAATTCAAGGTTCTGCAAGCGCCAGATACGATGCTAATCTTGAACCGCATCATCACTTTGTTTGTGTCGGTTGTAATTCGGTTTATGACTTGCCTTCACGAGGTGGGAATTTGAACATTGATGAGCTTTTGGTTGGACGAAACTTTAAAGTGAAATTTGTCAAGGTTGACATCTTCGGGCTTTGTGATAAATGTCAGGCTAAGGACCTGCAATAGTTAAGCGACCCGATTTCGGGTCGCTTTTTTATTTTGATTTAAAGCACAATTTTTGATTCCTGGGTTGATATTTTGGGGAAAATTTTTAAAATTTCCTTGGATTTCAAATTAAAAATTTTGGAGGTACGCCATGAAGGGATTTTTAGGTTTCATTTTAAGCGCTATTCTTTCAGCATCTGTTTTTTCACAAGATGCTGAAAAGGCGATCAAAAGGATGACGCAACCAGATGTCATGGTCGTAGTGGATGAGTATGTTGATGGAAGTTTCGTTGGGACACGGGCTATAGCTGTTAGCATTGAAAACGAACTTTTGAAAGAGGGGTTTAAGGTTATTGATTATCATATGTTTGAAAATCTGAGGGCAAAAGAGCTTGAAGCGTCCGAGGGAAATCCTGAAAAAGCAAGGGAATATTCAAACCGTTTTGGCGCTGAGATTATAATTCTTGGATATGCACAAGCTGAATACGGTGGGGAAACGGAGTTTTACGATGTAAAACAGCATAAATACACAGGACAGGTTGACATTAAAATTATTTATGCTGAAACAGGTGAATTGATAGGTTCAGTTACAGCGAGTGATAGGAGATTTGGTCAAGATAAAAAGGGAGCGGTGAATGCATTGTTTAAAAGTTTAGCTTCAAAAGTTACTAAAAATGTTATAAGTAAGTTAAAGGAGAGAATGAAAGAGGAGGAGCAAGCGAGGAAAATTGAAATAGCAGTTTATGGAATTTCCCCGAGTAAGGCGCTTGCGCTTGAATCAAAGTTAAAAGATGCGATTTCATCTGTTAAGGCGTTAAAATATAAGTTTTTTGACACAAATGTCCTTGTCTTTGATGCTATTATTTCCAGTGAAGAGCAGCTCAGGCGTGAGCTGGCAAATTATGGAGAGCTTAAAATTGTGAAATTGACGCCGAGGCGGGTGACCTTAAGCCCGCCGGAGATGGAAAGGGAAGCAAAGTCAACGGCAACCGAGGGGATACTTGATATAGTTGATTTTTCAATTCCGCCGATTTTCCCATCCCAATATAGTTTTTATGCTTATAATCCGATCGGTCAATTGACGGTTGAAAATCCAACGAATAGGGAGATTCGCAATGTTAAAATTTCAATTTTGATCCCAGATTATATGAAAGTGCCAAGTGAGAAAGTTGTTTCGGTGATTAAGCCGAATTCAAAAGAGCAAATAACTGTTCCAGTCACTTTTGACATTAAATCGTTGTTGAAGTTGAATGAAAATGTAATCGCACAAGCACAGGCAAAAGTTACCTACACATCTGGTGGCAAAGTTGAAGAGAGAAGTTTGTCAAAGCCAGTGACGATTTATAATAGAAATTCTATTTCATGGAGGATTCCTGAATCGGTTTGTTCTTTTGTCACACCAAATGATGGGGTCGTCAAGGAATTTGCAAGAGTTGTTCTTGGCTCGGTGAAACTTCCCGAGACAAACCTTCCAAGGAATGTAATCAATGCAATTGTCATTTATAATGCTGTTCGCACATACGGGATAAAATATGTTTCCGACCCTTGGAAAGTCGCAGGTGGAGAAATTCTTGACAATGTTTATTTCCCAAGGGAGTTGCTTTATTATAAAACTGGTGACTGCGATGACCACGCTATTTTGCTTGCCTCTCTTCTTGAAAGCGTTGGAATTAGAACAGCTTTTATACTTACATCTGATCACATATTTTTGATTTTTGATACAGGTGTTCCAAAGAAGAACGCTTATCTTGTGAGTTTTAATCCTGGTGATTACATAATTTATGATGGCAGTGTTTGGTTGCCAATAGAGACGACTTTGATAAATGAATCCTTCACAACGGCTTGGAAGACAGGGGCAGAGGAGTATTATAAGCTTGGTGGTTTAGATAAGATTGGAGCATTGGAAGTTAAGGAAGGCATAATTTTTAAATCGGGAAATATCTATATAATTGATGTTCATCGGGGCTGGAAAGTTTTTCCACCTGTTGATGTTGAAGGACTCCCAGGACCACAGACAAAACCGGATATTTCGCTTGTCTCGTCAAGTGTATTAAAGGATTTAGATATGTTCAAGGAAAGTTACAGGCAGACATTAACAGAAATGATCAATACGCTTGGAAGCAAAGGGGATGAGGTTTCAATTAATAAAATTGCAAAGATACTTGTTTTGTTTGATAGGTATGATGATGCTGAAAAGTATGTCTCAAAATTTTCTGGCGCTGTTACATATAATTCCCTTGGTAATATTTACTTTTTGAAAAATGAACCCTCAAAGGCGTTTGAATTTTACAAGAAAAGCATTGAACTTGACCCCAACGATGGGGGCGTTTATCTTAACGCTGGTCTTCTCTTTTATTTGAACGATGAACCCGAAACGGCACAGGAATTTTTTGAGCTGGCGATATCTAAATTTAAAACACCAGAAGAAGCATACGAGGTGCTTGGAATTGAAGATATATTGCGGGAGTTTGAGGGTGTAGCAGCTGAAAAGAAAGATGTTTCAAAGAAGCAAGTTTCAAAGGAGGAGTTGAAGAAATTAATTGAAGAAGCTTCAAAGGTATCAACTCAACAGTCAAAGAAAGGGAAGGAATACAAAAAAGAGGAAATTTTTGAAAAGGGACAGAATGTCTTTGTGTTTGGAGGTAGGAGAGGGGCTGACCCAACACAATTGCAGACGGTTAAATCGCTGCTTTACTGGAAGTTCTAAATTTTGAGTTTTTGATCGGTAAGATTAAATTATCTCTGCTTGATAAATTAAATTTTCCGCTCGTGATGAAATTTTTTCAGCGAAAGAGGATTAGGTATGTACCATTCGGTATGTTGTTTGCTACAGTTTCAATTTTGCTTGCTTTCCTCTTGTTTAAGACGGATATATTTGGAGGCTTCTTCAAAGCGCTTGAATATAAATCACTTGATGTTATGTTTAAATGGCGTGGCGCTGTGCTTCCAAATCCAAATTTAATAATCGTCAAGATTGACGAAAGGGAACTTATAGATTTCGGCTACCCAATTCCCCACAACATTACAGCCCAAGCGATATACTACATGACTGAAGCCGGTGCAAAGGCAATAGGTATAGACCTTTTTCTCAACAAGCAAAGCGAAGAAGCGTTAAATAAATTGCTTGTGTATTCAACTGAATATTCAAATGTTTACCTTGCTGTTGGACCTTATCGTCCAAGTGGGATTTCCGATGAAGAGCTTGACTTTTATATAGATAGCCTCGTTCATTATAAAGTGAGTAAATGGGGCGTTCCAATCCAGCCACAAATGAAGAGATATTTCCATCGTTCTGTCACATTTGCTGGTAAGTCATTTGATGAGCTTGTTGATGCTTGCTTGGGAATTGGGCATGTTGCAATTTTGCCCGACCCTTTTGATGGGGTACAGCGTCGTGTCCCGTTGTTTGTTGAATATGCCGGCAGGATTTATCCCTCTCTTGGAGCTGTGCTCGCATTTGAATATCTCGGAATTGATTATAAAAATGTGAAGATAATAAAAAAGAGAAACGAGATTGTTTTTTCTTTTGATGGGCTTCAAATACCGACAAGCTTAAAGTCGGAACTTTTTGTCAACTATGCTGGACCCGACACAATTTTTAGGCAAGTTTCACTTTATAAGGTTATTGAGGCGGGGATAAATGGAGACAAGGAATTTTTATCGCAATTTAAAAATGCGGTCGTCATCATAGGACCAACTGCTCGCTCGCTTGGGGACCTTGGACCAAATCCCTTCTCTGAAAAATCCCCGAATGTTTATATACATGCGAATGTTTTTAACACCATTGTATCTCAAAATTTTATCCGTCCGGTTAGTTGGCGGGTTCAGCTTCTCATTATGATTGTATTAACGATGATAGTTGGCATTTCTGGCTTCATAACGAGGTTTCACAATAGTTTGATTTTAACGGTGGCGATACTCGTTGGATATTTTGCTTTTTCGTTTTTATCTTTCACGCAACTTTTAAGATGGTTTTACAATGCTGAGCCAACGCTTAGCATTTTAATTTGCTATATTTCTTCGGTGAGCTATTTGACGATAAGGGAGAACAAGCAAAAGCAGCAGATAAGAAGTATGTTTGAAAAGTATGTTGATGCTTCGGTTGTTGATAAATTGATTGAAAATCCAGAGCTTATGGCTTTGGGTGGGGAGGAGAGAGAATTGACGATTTTGTTCAGCGATATTCAGGGTTTTACAACTATGAGCGAGAAATTGACACCACATGAACTTGTAACTTTATTGAACGAACTTCTTGATGAACTTTCGCTTATAATTTTTAAGAACAAGGGAACTATTGATAAGTACATAGGTGATGCGATTATGGCCTTTTGGGGCGCCCCGATCCCGGACGAAAACCATGCATACAACGCTTGTGTCACGGCAATTGAAATGCAGGAGAAATTAAAAGAACTTCGTGAAAGGTGGAGAAAGCTCGGTAGACCTGAAATAAAAATGCGAATCGGTATAAACACTGGAAGAGTCATAGTCGGAAACATGGGTTCAAAGGTTAAATTCAATTACACTGTGATAGGGGATGATGTGAATCTTGCATCTCGGCTTGAGGGTGCAAATAAAGAATATGGGACAAGTATAATGATAGGCGAATCAACCTATGAGAAAGTTAAAGATAAAGTCGTCGTGAGGGAACTTGACCTTCTTGTTGTCAAGGGTAAAACTGAACCTGTTAAGGTTTATGAACTTATAGGTCTTGTTAACAATACATTACCAAGTTGGATAAATGAGTTTATTGAAGTTTATCGCGAGGCGTTGAAGCTTTACCGTGAGAGGGAGTGGGATAGGGCGATTGAACTATTTTCAAGGGCGCTTGAGATTTATCCGGACGATTATACTTGTAAGTTATATATTCAGCGATGTTTATATTTCAAAGAGGTCCCACCACCTGAAGATTGGAGCGGTGTTTTCGTAATGCAAACCAAGTGAAATTTGATCAAATGGAACTAACGGAAGAGCACATAACATCAAATCTTGGGACGACGATTTTCGGAAGGAGAATAATTTCTTTTAAAAGTATAAAATCCACAATGGACTATGCCAAATCACTTGCTGAAAGAGATGAACCCGAGGGAACAATTGTTATAGCTGATTATCAGTCAAAAGGGAGAGGTAGATTTGGGCGGGTTTGGACTTCAGAGCCGGGGAAAAATATCTTGATGTCAATTATAATCCGACCTTCAATACCGCTTGAAAAGTTTGGTTTGATTTCATTTTTAAGTGCTGTTTCCGTGGCTGAAGCAATTGAGAAAATCGCAAATGTTAAAGTTAACACGAAATGGCCAAACGACCTTTTGATAAACGGAAAAAAAGTTTCTGGAATACTTATGGAAGCATCAATAACCGCTGATAAAGGCGATTTTGTTATACTTGGAATCGGTGTCAATGTAAATCAAGAGGGGTTCCCAAAGGAAATTAAAAATTATGCGACTTCACTTTTAATTGAGACAGGAAAGTATTATGACAGAGTTGCTCTCCTTCAAGAAATTTTGCGCTCGCTTGAGTCAAATTATCTAAAAGTCAATCAAACCCATGATTTCACTGAAATTATGAAAAAGTGGAAAGAGAAATGTTCAATGCTCGGCAAGGAAATTACACTTATACACGCAGGTAAGACGATAAATGGAACTGCTGTTGATGTTGATTCCAAAGGATTCCTTCAGCTCAAAGTCGGGGAATCCACGATCAGTTTATCTTCGGGGGAAGTGACCATTGTCAAGTGAGGTCAAAGCGATAAAAATTTGGCTGATTCAATTAGTTTTATTGTATATGGATGCGATGGTTTTGATAGGACAGCTGAGGTATCACCACTTTCAACGATTTTGCCTTTGTGCATGACATAAACTCTTTTTGATATTTTTGTTACGATGCCAAAGTTATGCGTTATGAGTAAAATAGATGTTTTATATTCCTTTTGGAGTGAATTGAAAAGTTCAAGGATTTGATATTGGGTTAGAGCGTCAACCGATGATGTTGGCTCGTCGGCGATGACAAGCTTCGGTTTAAGTG
Organism: Candidatus Thermokryptus mobilis; assembly: GCF_900070205.1. Lineage (NCBI taxonomy): Bacteria > Pseudomonadati > Candidatus Kryptoniota > Candidatus Thermokryptus > Candidatus Thermokryptus mobilis. The sequence goes on from NZ_FAOO01000008.1 coordinate 63,661, forward strand.
CAAAAGCAATCGCTATTAAAATCCTTTGTTTTAATCCACCCGAAAGTTGATGTGGGTAAAGATCAAAAATTTTTCCCGGCTCCTTTATTCCGATTTTTTCAAATAATTCAAAAACCCTTTCGCGCGCTTCTTTTTTGTTCATCATAAAGTGAGATGTGAAGACCTCAGCTACTTGTTGTCCAACCGAGAGGACGGGGTTTAACGAGTTTGAAACATCTTGGAAAATTATGCTTATTTCACGCCCTCTGATTTTTCTCATTGTGTCTTCATCAACTTTCAAAAGGTCAATCTCGTCTTTCCATAGGATTTCGCCATTTACGATTTTACCAGGCGGATCAATGAGCCGAACGATGGATAAAGCTGTTACGCTTTTGCCACTTCCAGATTCCCCCACAAAAGCGACGGTTTCACCTTCATCTATTTCAAATGAGATCCCGTCAACTGCTTTTATAATTTTGCCATCGGTTGTGAAATGTACAGCGAGATTTTTAACCCTTAAAAGCAATTTACTTTGATTCAATTATTCTTTTAGCGCCGTTGAATCTCTTGCGGTAATATGGATTGTTGATTGAAGAAATTGTAACGCCTTCACTTACGCTTGCGTGTGCGAAAAGTCCGTCGCCTATGTAAATTCCAACATGTGAAGCTATTTCCCCGGTCGTGTTGAAAAATAAAAGGTCACCAACCTCAAGCGAGTCGTAATCGGTTATTAAACTTCCAAGTTTAAACTGTTCAGATGTCGTCCTCGGTAAGTTCAAACCAATTGCGTTTTTGAAGACAATCATCGTGAAGTATGAACAATCCATTCCTTTTATTCCGTCGCTGCCTTTTTTATATAGTGTGCCGATGTGGTTTTTGACCTCGTTGATAATAGCTTTTTTGAGATCGGATGGTTTTGCTTCCTTTGGAATTCTTTTTTCGGTGATGTTTGAATATCTTACTGCGGGTAAACATGAGATGAGAAACAAACATAGAAAAATTATCGCTCTCACTTTAGGGCAAATTTTTTTAAAAAGACCCGACCAAATGGGCGGTCGGGGCAAATTAACCAAGATATGCTCTAAGGGCTTTGCTTCTGGAGTGATGTCTAAGCTTTCGGATGGCTTTTTCCTTAATCTGTCTAACCCTTTCTCTTGTAAGTTTGAATTTTTCACCGATCTCTTCAAGTGTGAGTGGATGTTCATATCCGATCCCGAAGTAAAGCTTAACAACTTCCCTTTCCCTTTGATCAAGCGTGCTGAGCGCTTCTTCAATTTCTTTTCTAAGGGATTCTCTCATCAATTCATGGTCGGGCATTGGGTCATTTTCATTAGGCATTATGTCAAGGAGTTTGTTATCCTCTCCTTGTACGAAGGGAGCGTCCATGGAGATATGTTTTCCTGAAATTTTCAAAGTATCGGCAACCTCATACACGCTCATGTCAAGTTCTTCAGCGAGTTCATTAGTGCTGGGTTCCCTTTCAAATTCCTGTTCAAGTTGGCTGAGTTTTTTCCCTATCTTATTCAAAGCGCCAACTCTATTGAGAGGCAAACGAACGATCCTTGATTGTTCAGCCAGTGCTTGAAGTATTGATTGTCTTATCCACCAGACAGCATAAGAGATAAATTTAAATCCCCTCGTTTCATCAAATCTTTTCGCAGCTTTTATCAGTCCAAGATTACCCTCGTTTATAAGGTCTCCAAGTGGGAGACCTTGGTTTTGATATTGTTTTGCTACGCTGACGACAAAACGAAGATTTGCTTGAATCAACCTTTCAAGTGCTTTCTCGTCCCCTTGTTTAGCTCTTCTTGCAAGTTCAATTTCCTCCTCTGGCGTAAGAAGTTCATACTTACCTATTTCCTGAAGATACTTATCAATTGAAATACTTTCGCGATTTGTTATGGTTTTCGTGATTCTCACCATAGCTTTGCGACTCACCTCTTTTCTTTTTTGTTTCTATTTATACAAGGTCAATTTTTTCGATTATTCCTACAATTGAAGCATCAACGGGAGCTTCTTTAACACCCATTGGTATAACTGCCTCACGAGCGGTTATATACATGACTAATTCTCCTGGACCAGCCCCAATAGTATCAACAGCTATAATTGGATTTCCAATCTTTTCTTGCTTTGAATTTAGCGGTTGAATTATTTGAATTTTAAACCCGTTCAAATTTTTATCTTTTATCGTAGCCCAAACAGTTCCGATCACCTTTGCGATGAACACTTCTTTGCTATTTTAATTTTTTAATCCGATACAACATCAATCTTATCAACTATTGCCATTATAACAGCGTCAACGGGTTTATTCTTGGTCACAGTGGTAAGTCGTGCGGAACTGCCCGTGGCGACAAGGACGATCTCCCCAACGCCAGCTCCAACACTATCAACCGCTATTAAAAAGCTGTCCTTAACTTTATAATCAAGGTCAACATGCTTTACAATTTGAAATTTTAAACCTGTCAAGTTCTCGTCCTTTTTAGTCGCCCAGACAGTCCCAACAACTTTGCCTAATATCATCCCGTACCTTTAACTTTATTGCTCACTGATAAATTAACTTTAAAATTTTTTAAAATGTTCCTTACATTGCATAAACTTCCTTCTCGTTGCATTTGCATACTTTCACCGATTTCGTATTAAATCTCCATGAATTTTTGGTGTCATCTTTTCTTGAAACGACAAGTTTAGCTGTAAGAAGCGGTGCCCCGCACTTTGGACATGCCTCAATGACTTTTTTGGCATCCTTTGCTACTTTGTCAGCAAATGAAGCTACTTTCTTTGCCATCTCTCTACCTTTTTAAGTTTATTTTAGAAAACTTTAACTATGTTTTCGGCTGATTGCTTTACTTTTAAAAAGCCGTTCATTACTCTTAAAAAGAATTCCTCTGCATTTCTATCGCCGTCCCAGGGGGAAACGCCAACTGTAATGGTTACGCTAAAACTTTTATCTTCAAATCTTATCTCATGGTTTGATATACTCCTTCTCAACTTTTCCGCCCAAAGTTGTGCATCAGTTGCATCCATTTCTACAAGAGCTACACCTATTAAATTTTCATCAAGTTTCCCGGCTAAATCAAACTTGTTTATCCTCTCCCTAACTATGTTACTTATCTCAGGAAGAATTAAGTAGGTTGCCTCGCCACCATAGGTCTTTCTTATGTAGTCAAGGTTATCAACGCTAAAAAGTACGAGTGAGAGGAAACCACCGTGTTTTAGTTTTCTTTCTACTTCGGCATCAAGTCGCAACAGAAAATAGTTTTTACGCATAAGAAGTGTCGCTTCATCATAGATGAAATAATTTTCAATAAGTTCGTTTAAATTTTCGTTTTCAAGTATTACACCTGTTATTTTTGTAAGTGCCTCAAGTTTTTGTAAATCGGAGTGAGAGGCGAAAAAGTTCGGCTTTGAGTGTTCAAAAATCATGGCGCCATAACACTTGAAGCCGTGGTTTATCGGAATTACAGCGATTGACGATTCTAAATTTATTTTTTCATTTTCAGTAAATCTTACTACTTTACCCACAGTTCTTGTGGACGGAATTATTTTTGCTCGTCCAGTTGTGATAACTTCACCAACGATAGACCCAGTTAGGTCAATGGGTGTCCCAACATCAATATATTTCCCAATTTTTGATTGCCCAATTTTTACAACCCATTTTTCATCCTCTTGAAGCACAGCCCCAAACGCTACACAGTCAAGTATTTTAATGGCGAAATTTTGAACTTTGTTTAAAATTTGTTCTACATTCGTCAAATTAGAATCGCTTATAACTTCAAGAACCTTGTCACTGTAGAAAAGGTCAAATTTCGTAGTGTAATTTTCTATCAGGTTTGAAATCAAATCCGCAAATAGTGCGATATTTTTTAAATCGTCTTCGCTAAAGGTTTGGGTTTGTTTTGAATCAACTAAAATGACGCCGATGACTTTGTTTCTGTATGTTACTGGATAAACAAGCAGTGATTTTACACCGACGCTTGGACTTTGATATTTTATCACATCTTTTTCGGCAAGTATATCCCCGAGAATTTTGGGGTTGCCAGTTATTGCTACATCCGTTAAAACATCATCGTCCCAGTTATATCTTTTCACAAAATTATAGCCAAGTTCAGTTATGCCCTCCTCAAGGACCATTTGTCGTTTGTCCTCATTTGCCCAATAGAAAGCAACTGAATCGGAGAAAATTTGATTTTTAATTATCGTGAGAACTTGTCTTAATAGCGTTTTAAATTCATCTCTTGGATTTAGTTTTTCCGTTGGTGTTGCTGTAGTTTGTTCCTGTTTTTTTATTATGAAACCTTCTTCGCGTTGTGTGCTTGTTTTGAATGTTTTCACGTTCAAATTTGAAAGTTCGGTTGCTTTTTTTCTCTTGTTTAAAAAAATTAACAGCAAGACGAATAATGAACCAAGTAAAGTAGCCGCGAGAACAAAGCGCAAGGTTTTATTGTCAATCACGACGATCAAAAATAAAAGCATAAGAAAGAAAGCAACCGCAGCAATGAAACTTGCAGGATTTTTCTCCTCTTTGGGCATTCTCGTTCAATGTGAATGAAAGAAAATTTGTTTGAAAATTAATAACATTGTTTCAAAAAATCAAGTTAGTTTCTATCTCAATCCTGCAAGTTCCTGTAGAAGTCGCCAATTTTTAAGACGATCTTCTTGAGCTTTGAGCAAGACCTCATCGGGGTTACCATCTTTATCAAAGTGTTTGGCAAATCTTCCCTCGGTCCTCGCAAAGTAGATAAAATCAATAACCTCGCCGGTTTTCGGGTGAACATACCAATCCTCTTTTACGGCTGGATTACCCTGCAGACTGAGACGTTCTTTTATTGTTTCACCTTTTCTTGGGTCATAAATCAAAAGAGGAAATGCTCTTGACTCAACCGCAAGGCGTGCTTGATGCATTGCCATATCATCGCCAACGCCGTGTTCAGGTTGACAAGTGGTATAAACTATAACGACAGCTGGTCCCGGGTATTCATTGGCTGAAATAATTGACCTATAAAAGTGGTTTATGTGTGCAGCTGTTGTTTGGGCTACAAAAACATCAGGATGCATCATTATAATTTGAGCGAGTTCCTTTCTACGCTCTGATTTGCCTTTTATTTCCTTACCGTAAGCTGAAAGTTTTGTGTCTTGTCCTAAATAACTTGATGTTGATGATTGACCGCCTGTGTTTGAGTAAACTTGGGTATCAAGGACTAAAACTTTTATGTCCATTCCTGAGGCGAGCATTCTTGAAAGCGATTGAAAGCCGATGTCATACATTGCTCCGTCACCGCCGATGACCCACAATCTCTTGTGTTGCCAACCCATTTGGTCCCATCTTGCCCTTATTCCAATTGCAACTGCTGGGGCATTTTCAAAAAGTGAATTTATCCACGGAACTCTAAAGGGGTTATATGGATAAGTTGAAGAATAAACCGTGTTACAACCGGTTGCTGCAACAATGCCTATATTTTCTGGGCCATATACAAAACCAGTTGCAGCAAGCATCATTCTTATTGCGGTTGCTTCGCCACAGCCCATACAAGAGCCAGCCCCTCCGACATAGAGCAGTGATTTACCAGCAAGCATCATATCTGCGAGGACTTTGTCCTGGATATATTCTTTGGGCGTTTCCGGAAGTTTCGTGTAAAATTCAAATGTTTCTTTATATGTCTTTAAATTTTCCCTTGTCTTTTTAACCATTTGCAAAGCGTTGTGATCACCGCAAGCAAAGACACATTCAGCGCAACCTTTGCATTTAGTGGGGTCAATTGCTATCATGAAAAGCCCCGGCTCAATTCCTTTTCGCTTCGGAACATCATAATATTTCGTCGTCTTAGCAAATTGTCTTCTTAAATGTTCGCGTTTTACGGGGTCTTGGATTTTATTTAGTTCCTCCTCAAGCTTTGACTCTGGAATGACCTTTCCAAGTATTGCCGTGTCTGGACATTCGGTCACACATTCCATACAGCCAACGCAATTATCAGAGTTAAAGAGCGGAATTTCTGGGGCGATATAGCTAAAATCACGTAAAGCACCTGTTCCAGCTGGGATGATGCTCCGTGCGGTGTAAATATCAGCGGGTAATTCTTCTTCAGCAGTTCCATTGTTATATGCACCAACGACTTGCTCGTTGAAGTATCCAATATCTATGATGTCCTTGTAAATTTCCTCAAGATTTTCTGTATCAAAATAATTTTTTTTCTCTTCCATTTTTCTCTCCAAGTTTTGTTTAAAATTCAAATTCAGCTTTTACTTCAGTTGCTTCAATTAATTCGCTTGGGATTTGCATGACTTCATAGTAACCGCGCTTTACAGCTTCAAGATTTGCTTTGACGACATTTTCACCGCGTCTTCCGAAATATTTTCTTATTGATTTTTCAACTCCCTTGAAAAGTTCTTCTTCACTTAAATTATAGTTTTCTCTGAAAGGTGTGACCCTTAGGAAAATACCAAGCAGAACTATTCCTTGCATCCTTTGTTCAAGGTCTGGTGTTGGAGCAACCTCGCGGGCAATTTTCACCGTGTCAAGGTAATAAACTTTTATCTTTCTATCTTTTATTATCTTCTTTGCGTATGAAGGTATATCAGTCCAGACATCTTCTGGGTTTGTTTTATCGCTTTGGATGAAAAGTGTTCCACCCTCACTTAACCCGGCAAGTGGATTTCCATTATTGAATGCGTTTACATCATTTACAGGGACGAATTCAACATGCGTGAGTTCACAATGTGTCCTTATTTTTTCTTTCGCAACCGTTAGATAATATGTCGTTGGTAGCCCTTTCTTTTCAGAGCCATATTTTGGATAAGCTTGAACTTGAAGCTTGAAGATATCCTCAAGCATTGTAGCTATGACTTTGTTAGTCGTCACAGAGCCATATCCGCCAACTGAATGACCACGCATTGAGAAAGCACCTCTTGGTCTAACATCTGGATCATATTCTCTTTCAAGGGCAAGTTCATGTTTGATTCCTACGACAAAAAATTCTTTCTCTTTCCCGTCGTTTCTCATCATATTTTTGAAAATTGCGATGAAGTCCCCTGGTCTTACATCTCTGCTTCCAAGTCCACCGGCTCCGGAGAAAATTCTCGGTATCCTGTCAATCTTAGGATAACCTTTTGAACCGATGAAAGCATCCGCAAAAGAAGCTTTAATTGACATCGTAAGAGGATTTGATTGGGCTAGTGGGTTATCCATTCTTTCAAGGACTGCAAATGCTTTGACATGTTTAAGGGCTTCAACGATTTCTTTCCCAGGGAAGGGGGCAAAAACTGTAACAGTTAAAGCTCCAACTTTCAATCCTTCAACTTCCCTCAAATAATCAACCGTTGCCATAGCTGTTTCCATAAATGAGCCCATTCCAACGATGACATATTCCGCATCTTCAACTTTATACGGATCTATGAAATTATATCTTCTTCCAGTTAATTTATAGAATGTCTCCATTGCTTCTTTCAGTGCTTCTGGAACCTTGTCGTAGTAGTATCTTTGGGCTATTTTACCTTTCATGTAGCTGTCTTGATTTTGGACGACCCCGGACATAAGCGGAAAGTATGGGTTCATCAGGTTTTTGAGTTTCTTGTTGGGATCGTCAATAAATTGTTTCATAAGTTCTGGTTCTGGGAGAAGGACATTTTCAATTGTGTGTGTTGTAAGGAAACCATCTTGAACCATTAAAAATGGAGTATCGGAATTTTCAGCTGCTCGGTGAGCTATAAGTGTTAAATCTGCGACTTCTTGGACATTTCTTGCAAAAATTATCCCCCAACCGCAATCGGCAACTCCCATGACATCGTCATGCCCAGCGTGAACATTTAGAGAATGCGAGGTTAAAGCCCTCGCTCCAATGTGAAAAACGATAGGTAACCTTTTGCCTGCAATTGTGTAAAGAACTTCTTTCATTAAGATGAGTCCCTGTCCAGAGGTGAAATTTGTAATTCTACCGCCTGCTGCAGCAAATCCTTCGCAGACGGAGGCGGAGCTATGTTCCGACTCCGGTTCAAAGAAAAATAGTTTATCGCCCCAGAGATTTCTCTTTCCATTTGCGACCTCAGCTTGAAATCCCTGTCCCATAGTTGTAGATGAGGTTATCGGATAAGCACAAGCACCTTGGCTTATATGTGTCTCAACCCAGACGACAGCTCCGGCTCCATCTGATGTCGTTGGTATCCCCGGGAACGGGAAATTATTCTCTTTCATTTTCTTCATCAGTTTTAGTTTTTGATTATCTTCCATTTGGATTGAACTTCTCAACTTCTTCAACCACCGCTTGAACTATTTCTTCCTCTTTAACTCTTCTTATCACTTCGCCATTTCTGTATAGAATTCCAACTCCCTTTCCACAAGCAACGCCTATATCTGCCTCACTTGCCTCTCCTGGACCATTGACGACACAACCTAGGATTGCAACTTTTACTGGCTTTTTCACCTTGTTAAGTTTTTCTTGAAGTTCATTTACGATTTTGAACAGGTTAACCTCAAGTCGTCCACATGTTGGACAAGCTATTATTTCAACATTTCTTGATGCAAGCCCAAGCGAACGGAGGATTTCCCTTCCAACTTCAACTTCCTTCACAGGGTCATCCGTTAGAGAAACTCTTATCGTGTCTCCAATTCCTTCAGCAAGTAATGTCCCGATGCCGACAGCTGATTTTATCGTCCCTGTGAAAAATGGTCCTGCCTCCGTCACACCGAGATGAAGAGGGTAGTCGGTTTTGCTTGCAATTAATCTATATGCTTCTATCATCAACCTCACATCCGTAGATTTAACAGATATTACGATGTCGGAAAAGCCGAATTCTTCACATATCTCAACATGTCGCATTGCGCTTTCAAACAGAGCTTCTGCTGTTGGATAACCATATTTTTCAAGCAGGTCCTTTTCAAGTGAGCCGGAATTAACTCCAATTCTTATCGGTATGCCTCGTTCTTTCGCAGCTTTTAATACTTGTTTTATCCTTTCTTTTGAACCGATGTTTCCAGGGTTAATTCTTACCTTTGCAACGCCAGCCTCAATTGCCTTTAGCGCAAAGATATGATTGAAATGTATATCTGCAACGACTGGTATTGGCGAACCCTTTACAATTTCGGGGAGTGCATCGGCCGATTCTTTGTTTGGGACAGCAACACGAACTATATCACATCCGGCTTCAGCAAGTTGATAGATTTGTTTCAGCGTTGCTTTGACATCTTCCGTTTTCGTTTTAGTCATTGATTGAACCGAAATCGGAGCATCGCCGCCGATGGGAATACTTCCAACGTAAATTTTTCTTGATTTTCGTCTATTTATCATAAAAAGGTATCTTCTTTGTTTTAACGCAACTTTTTGCTTGCTTCATAGAGAATTTTTTTCTCTCGCTCAGTTAAACTTTCATACCCGTATTGGTTTATTTTGTCAAGTATTTCGTCAATTTGTTCTTGTGTTATTATCTCATCGTCAACGAGAAGATATTTCTTCTTTTGCTTTTTAGGAAGTTTAAACTTAGCCAAAAGTTCAGAAAGATCAAAGCCCGAATACATAAGTTTGATGTAAATAAATCCAACAACAGCCCCACCAAGATGTGCAAAGTGAGCTATTCCATCGCTTCCAAAAATTCCCATTATGAGGTCAAAGAAAACAAGTATCGCAACGAAAATCCTTGCAGGTATCGGGATTAAGAAGTATAAAAAGATCATCCTATCAGGGAACATAATAGCAAATGCTGTCATTATGCCATAAATTGCGCCAGAGGCCCCAACAACAGGTCCAATTTGGTCAAATAAAGGAGCGATGATAAGGTGAGTTATTCCAGCGCCAATTCCAGCTGTTGAGTAATAGACCAAGAATCTTCTTGTTCCCCAAAGGTTTTCCACTTCGGTTCCGAACATCCAAAGCATGAGCATATTGAAAAGAATGTGAAATATTCCTTTCGGATCGTGGATGAACATATATGTTATCAATTGCCAAATTTTAAATCCATCTCCAATTGGATTTAGAGCGAAGTATTTATAAATGTAAATGTAAAGTGGGACGCCGGAGATTTTAAAGTTCAAACCAAAAAAAATAAGGAACAGGTAGACAATGACATTTATAATTATGAAGTATTTGATAGCGGATGGGAAAAATCTAAATCCATGAAAAAAGCTTGGTCTATAATACCTATAGCTCATTTTCTGTTTTTTTCTTTTTTGCACTTGTTAAAATATACAACAGCATTTGCTAAATTAAAAATAAAAGGGCGGTTTAGAAACCGCCCTGAGGGATTTCTAATATGTAAAGGATTTTCACTTGTCTTTTATCGCTGAAATTCCGGGCAACTCTTTTCCTTCAAGGAATTCAAGTGAAGCGCCTCCACCCGTTGAGACATGAGAAACTTTATCCGACAGTCCCGCTTTTGAAATTGCTGAGGCGGAATCACCACCGCCTACAATCGTCACTGCTCCTTTGCTTGTTATCTCGGCAAGGACTTTAGCTATTTCAAATGTTCCTTTAGCGAAATTATCAAATTCAAAGACGCCCATCGGTCCGTTCCAAACAACTGTTTTTGCATCCTTTAAAACATCTTTAAATGTCTCAATCGTTTTGGGTCCTATATCAAGTATCATCCAATCGGGTTTAACTTTGTCAACCGATGTTATTTCAAAGTTTGCGTTATTTGAGAATTCGCTTGCTATCACACAATCCACAGGCAAGATGAATTTTATATTTCTTTTCTCTGCTTCACTTAGAATTTCTTTTGCGAGTTCAATTTTATCATTTTCAACAAGAGATTTGCCGACTTCATAACCTTTCGCTTTCAAAAATGTATTTGCCATTCCTCCACCGATCAAAAAGGCATCAACTTTATCCATTAAATTTTTTATCACTTGAATTTTATCTGATACCTTTGCACCACCAAGTATTGCTACATAAGGTTTTTCTGGGTTTGTGAGTGCTTTTGATAGATATTCAATTTCTTTTTTCATCAGGTAACCGATGGCTGTTTCCTTGACAAATCTCGCAACCCCCTCTGTTGATGCATGGGCACGATGAGCGCTTCCAAAAGCATCGTTTATATAAACATCGGCTATTGAAGCGAGCTCTTTGGCGAAGTTTTCATCGTTTTTTTCTTCCTCAGGATGGAATCTCACATTTTCAAGCAATAGAACTTCACCTTCTTTCAGTTCAGAAACCATTTTCCTTACTTCTTCACCAATGCAATCCGGGGTGAACTTAACGCTTATCCCAAGTAGTTTTGATAAATGTTCTGCGATTGGTTTTAAGCTGTATTTTTCGTCAAATCCCTTCGGTCGACCAAGGTGGCTTATTAAAATCGCCTTTCCGCCACTTTCAATTATTTTTCTTATCGTTGGGAGTGATTCCCTTATTCTCGTGTCATCGGCGACCTTCCCATTCTCAATCGGGACATTAAAATCAACTCTAACGAGAACCCTTTTGCCTTTTAGGTTTAGGTCGTCAATTGTGATTTTTTTCATGGGCTTATTCCCCCGATTTATTTTTAAGTTTGAAGTCAGTCACCTCGTAAACGATTTTTATAGTCCCGAACTTTATGAAAAGCACTTTGGGGAAGACCTGTGTTTCATTTCTTGACAGTATAAGGGTGTCATCAAACGAATTTATGTCAAGGAATTGTTTATTTTGTATCTTGCCGAAACGTTTTGATTTATAGTTAATTTCGTATTCGCATTTCAAAGGCACAAAGCTTGAATTATCAATCCAAATTTTCCCTATTCCTTCTGCGTTTAATGTGTCGCTGTTGATTTTGTATTCAACCTTTACGACTTCACAATCGTGACCATAAAGTTTTTCAACACCGCTTGTTTTATAACTTATCTTGGTATTGCTGGAGTTGTTGGAGGCTGATCTTAAGAATGGGAAGATAAGGTTTTTTATCTTTAAATTTTCATCTGCTCTGACTTTTTCAATTTGTTTTGCAATTCGCAGGCTTGAAGAGTCAGCGTTTGGTGGGATTGATGTGAGTTTTCTCTCTTTTATCGTTCCATTTTCAAATTTGACATCGTAAAGGAATTCATAGGTTGCCTTTTTAACTGTTAGGTTATAGTTAAATGTAACTTTGAGTTTGAATTCGCCCGTTGCGTTTTCAATTTTTTTATCGTTCTCTTCAACTTTTGCGATAGCTTTTTTAATTATTTCATTCGCATTTTGTACCAATAAGATATTGGCGCTTAAAAGCAAGATTAAAAAAATCATCACATTTGCCCCTTTACTTTATAAAAAATTGCGGTGGCTTTCGCCACCGCTTCTTTTCTCAATCACCCATCATGCTTGCAATTTTTTTGGTCAGATCAACAACTCTGCAGGAATATCCCCACTCGTTATCATACCAGCCGATGACTTTGACGAGGTTTCCACCCATCACCATTGTTGATTTAGCATCAAAAATACAAGAGTGCGGATTACCAATTATATCGCTTGAGACGATTTCATCCTCAGTATATTCAAGTATCCCCTTTAAATAAGTTTCGCTTGCCTCTTTAAAAGCTTTGTTGACCTCTTCAACCGTTACATTCCTGTCAAGTTCAGCTACAAAATCGGTGACTGATCCATCTGGCACCGGAACTCTAAGAGCAAAACCGTGAAGTTTTCCATTTAGCTCAGGGATAACTTTCCCAACAGCTTTAGCTGCACCGGTTGTAGTCGGAATGATTGACATTCCAGCAGCTCTTGCTCTTCTTAAGTCCTTATGTGGAAGGTCAAGAACTCTTTGATCGTTCGTGTAGGCATGAACTGTCGTCATCAAACCCTTTCTGATTTTAAAGTTATCGTGGAGGACCTTAACCATCGGAGCTAAACAGTTCGTTGTGCAAGAAGCGTTTGAGACAATGGTGTCATCTGGTGTTAAGATATTATCGTTTACCCCGAGCACGATTGTCTTTTCAACCCCATCTGCTGGCGCAGTTATTATGACTTTTTTCGCACCCGCTTGGAGGTGTTTCTCAGCGTCGGCTTTCTTAGTGAAAAGACCCGTTGATTCAATCACGATATCAACACCAAGGTCCTTCCAAGGTAATTGCGTTGGGTCTTTGATGGCAAAAACCTTGATTCGCTTACCATTCACGATCAATTCGTTATCGGTGTATTCAACGGTTCCAGGAAAACGACGGTGAATTGAGTCATATTTTAAGAGGTGCGCAAGCGTTCTCGTATCTGTGATATCGTTTATGGCAACAAATTCAAGACCGTCAACATTATTTTGAACAGCTGCCCTGAAAACAAGTCGCCCGATTCTGCCAAATCCGTTAATCGCAACTCTTACCGCCATTTTTAAACCTCAAATTTTATTTTTGAAAAATCACAAGTTAAATTTATGCAGGGATGACTTAAAAAGCAACTAAAATTTTTGCAATTTGAAGCCAATTGTTTTAAATTTATTCAAGCAAAATCAATTTTAATGCGAGACATTGAACCGCAACTTTAAAAAAATTTCCCTGTTCATCGTATTAATCCCAATTTTCGGATGTTCCGTTTGGAAGAGCGTGTTTAACGAGTTTAATGCTTATTTTAACACCTATTATAACGCTAAGGAGATATTCGCGCAAGTTGAAGAGGTCGTGCAGGGGAGGCAAAAGGCGGAGAAATTTTTAACGATTGAAAAAAATGATGATGAAATAAAAATACCGCCAAATGAAAAAAACAAACTTGACGATGTTATAAAAAAGTGCTCAAAAATTTTGCAGTATTATATTAACACATCAATAGCAGATGATGCTCTCTTGATAATTGGAAAGTCATATCTTTATCAGGATAATTACCTTGCTGCTGAGAGAAAGTTTGCAGAGTTGATTTCCAATTTCCCAAGAAGTGATCTTTACAATGAGGCGCTTTATTATCTTATGTTGACGCTTGTAAAGGAGAAAAAGTATGCTGATGCTGTGGTGTCATTTCAAACCAAGGCGAATCCAGAAAAGAGAAAGAATTTGGGGAAGCTTTATAAAATTTATGCGGTTGCAAAATTTAAGCTTGGCGAGGTTGACAGCGCAATTAATTACTTAAAACTCGCGCTAAACAATGCGAAAGGTGAAGACAAAGCTGAAATTTTATTTTACCTTGGGGAAATAAGCGAGTTAAAAGACAGAGAAGAAAGTGCTAAATTTTATTATGAATCCGCAAAGGTCACGAAAAGACAAAACCTTAAAGTATGGGCGCTTATAAAATATTCAATTCAAAAGCGAGAACTTGGTGAATATGATATTGCCTTAAGGGCTTTAAACGATCTTTTGGAGCAAAATTTTGATGCTGACTACGCAAGGAGAATTTACCTTGAACTTGCTCGGACATACAATCACGCTGGAAAAATTGACAAGGCAATTCAGACATATCTTTACCTTGACACAACTTATAAGAGAACGGAAGAATCGGCGTATGGATATTTTGAGCTTGGGCGTTTGTATGAGGAAAGGATTGGGAATTACGATTCAGCGAAGTTTTTCTTTGACAAAGCGCGACTTGAAAATCCACAAAGTGATGTTTCAAAAATTGCACAGAGGAAGGTTGAACAATACAATAACTATTTCAAATACATCTCAACGATATCGCGAGCTGATAGTTTATCCGAGGAACAGGTTTCTGATGCGAAGTATTCACTTGCGTGGCTTTTCTATATGTCATTTGGGCGCTTGGATTCAGCGATCCATTATTTAAATGATGTAATTAAAAATCACCCGAATTCATCGGCTTCCGCTCGTGCATATTATCTTTTTGGGATGATTTATGAACCGATAGACAGCCAAAAAGCCAGGGAAATTTACGCTGAACTTATCAGGAAATTTCCAGAAACGCAGTATGCAAAGCAGGCGATGAAAATACTTGGAGTGAAAGACGATGTGGAGAAGGACACTTTAGAGAAACTTTACAATATCGCTTGTTCTATGATTGACACAAACCCGCAGGGAGCGATTGACCTTTTTTTGAGAGTTTATAATCAAAGCGTTGATGCGAATTTGAAAGCGAGAGCGTTTTTTGCTATTGGGTGGATCAATGAATACAAATTGAAAAATTATTCAAAAGCGATTGAGTATTATACAAAGATACTTGATAGCTTCCCGAACACCGAATATGCCAAGATAGTTAGCGTGAAGGTCAATCCTGATAAACAAGAGGAAAAGCCGAAACAACCTCAGATCACACCCGAGGTCAAGCCAAAGCAGAAGGAATTTGAAAGCGAACTTGAGGATGAAATGAAAATAAGGGATAGGAGGAGAAAGCGAATAGATGATAATTAAACTTGTTTCAACTGTAAAGTTAAAAGAACACCTAACAGATGGAATTTTCAGGTTGACGCTTTATGCTCCTGAAATTGCAAGCATTTCAAAACCGGGGCAATTTGTAAATGTGAAAGTTTCAGATTATTTTGATCCGCTGTTGAGAAGACCTTTCAGCATTTGCGATGCTGATGGTGAATACATTAAGTTAATTTTTAACATTGCTGGCAAGGGAACGAAAATTTTGGCAGAGTTAGAGCAAGGCGATGAAGTTGATTTGTTTGGACCACTTGGGAGAGGGTTTGAAGTTGATGATGATTTTGATGTGGCTTTAATTGTTGCTGGAGGGCTTGGGGTTGCACCTTTCCCTTTCCTTGTGAAAATTTTGAAGGAAAAGGGCAAAAGGATAGTTTCTTATGTCGGTGCAAGGACAAAAGAGCAAGTCATCTCTGATGGACTTGAAAATGTAAATGTTGCGACCGATGACGGCTCTGCTGGCTTTAAAGGAACCGTTGTTGAACTTGTCAAGTTAAACATATTGAATTTGGATTCGTCAAAAATTAAAATTTTCGGTTGCGGTCCAACCCCGATGTTGAAATCCCTTGTTAAACTTTGTGACGAGTATAATTTGAAATGTGAAGTTTCAGTTGAAACAGCAATGGCTTGTGGCACGGGCTTATGCCAAGGTTGTGTTGTAACGACGAGGGACTTTAGTTATAAGCTTGCATGTAAAGATGGACCCGTTTTCAATGTAAGGGAGATTTTGATATGATCAAGATGCAAGTTGATATAGGAAATTTAAAATTGAAAAATCCAGTTCTCGTTGCATCTGGGACATTTGGTTATGGTGATGAACTTATTGAGCTTTTTGATGTCGGTCAGCTCGGTGGTATAGTTACGAAGTCGCTTACGCTTAAACCAAGGGCTGGAAATCCACCGCCGAGGATTGTTGAGACACCTTGCGGTATGCTTAACTCAATCGGTCTTGCAAATATCGGCGTTGATAGGTTCATAGCTGAGAAACTTCCCATTTTGAGGAATTTCAAAACCGCTATAATTGTCAATGTGGCTGGTAAAAGGATTGAAGATTATTGCGAGGTCATAAAAAGAATTGAAGACGCTGGTGGAGTTGACGCTTATGAGATTAACATATCTTGTCCAAATGTTAAAGAGGGAGGACTTGAGTTTGGGACAAGCCGTGAGATGACGGCAAAAATTGTAAACTCAGTGAGAAAGGCAACTGATAAAACATTGATCATAAAGTTGACGCCAAATGTTACAAAGATTTCCGAAATCGCAAAGGTTTGCAAGGATGAAGGAGCTGATGCTGTATCGCTTATAAATACTGTTGTTGGAATGGCTATTGATATAAAGACGAGAAAACCGAAGCTTTCAACGATAACCGGTGGGCTTTCAGGTCCGGCGATAAAACCGATAGCAATTGCGAAGGTTTTTGAGGTCTTTCAAAATGTTGATATACCGATAATTGGGATCGGTGGGATAATGAACTGGATGGATGCGGTTGAATTTTTAATTGCGGGTGCAAAAGCTATTCAAGTTGGCACGGCAAATTTCGTTGACCCTACGGCTTCAATACAAATTTTAAACGGGATAATTTCATATTGCGAGGAAAATAAAATTTCTGATATAAACGATTTGATCGGTTCAATCGTCATTGAACAAGCGCAGGAACACATCAAATAAAACCTCATTCGGGAGAAATACAAATGGAGCATCGGAAATATCTTGAGGTGATAAATTATCTTTATTCGCTTCAGCGCTTTGGGATAAAACTTGGTTTGCATAATATTGAAAGATTGCTTAAATTACTGCAGAACCCGGAAGAAAAGTTCACCTCAATTCACATTGCTGGGACAAACGGTAAAGGTTCAGCATCATCTTTTATAGCGTCAATTTTAAGTTCATCTGGTTACAAAGTTGGTCTTTACACATCACCGCATCTTGTTGATTTCACGGAGAGGATACGCATCAATGGCGCACCGATATCAAGGGAAAGAGTTGTTGAATATGTTGAGATTTTGCGCGATGAAATAGATCTTTTAAAAGCTACCTTTTTTGAGGTAACGACGGCGATTGCATTTAAGTATTTTGCCGATGAGAAAGTTGATTTCGCCGTTGTAGAGGTTGGGCTTGGCGGGCGACTTGATTCAACAAATGTAATTAAACCCGCTGTTTCTGTGATTACTACTGTTTCATTTGACCATATGGATGTTCTTGGGGAAACGATTGAGCAGATATCTCTTGAGAAAGCGGGGATAATAAAAAAGGGAATCCCCTGTGTTACAGGATGTGAAGATGAAAGGGCTCTTGGTGTGATTAAGAAAGTTGCTGATGAGAAAAACTCCGAGCTTGTAGTTTTGGATGAAGTTGCTAAATTTAGATTGAAGGGGATTGAGGAAAAAAGTATAAAATTTGATTTGAATACACAGAAAAATTTTTATAGTGATCTTGTCACAGGGGTTGGCGGGAGCTTTCAGCTGAGAAATTCGGCGCTTTCAATTTTAGTTTATGAAAAACTCTGTGAGCTTGGATTAGCTAAGTTCAGAAGCGATTTCGTTTATGATGGGCTTTTAAATGTGGTTAGATTTTCGGGATTAAGGGGTCGTTTTGAAATTTTAAAGGAAAAGCCAAAAGTTGTAGCTGATGTCGCTCATAACTATCCAGCGATATGTCAACTCGTCTCGGAACTTGGAAATTTCAAACGAAAAAGGACACTTGTTTTGTTCGGTGTAATGAAGGACAAAGAATATGAAAAGATGATAAAGAAACTTTCTGAGGTTGCTGATTTTGCCGTTGCGACACAACCGAAAATTGGTCGTGCGCTTAACTGTAAAACAATCGCTGAAATTTTTAAGCGAAATAATGTTGAAGCGATTGCGATTCCTGATTCTGACAGGGCGTATGATTTTATCCTTGGTGAAGCAGGGGAGGACGATTTAATTTTGGTGACCGGTTCTCATTATCTTGTTGGTGAGGTGATCGCACACATTGAGAGGAGAAAAATTGAAATTTTAATTTAAAACAAAATTTTGGAGGCGCATCAAAAATGGTAATGGACATTGCAGAATTGCAGTCCAAGAAGGTTGCTGAGCTTCAAAAAATTGCAAAGGAGCTCGGCGTCACAGGTTATAGTGATTTGAAAAAACAGGAGCTTATAATGAAGATTCTTGAGAAGATGCAAGAGCAGAGGGTGACGACTGGAGAAGCTGAGGAGGGCGAGGAGCAAAACGGAGTTATCTTTGGCAAGGGGGTTCTTGAAATTTTGCCTGATGGATATGGTTTCTTAAGGTCTGCAAATTATAGCTATCTTCCTTCGCCGGATGATATTTATGTGTCGCCGTCGCAGATCAAGAAATTCAATTTGAAAACTGGGGACACTGTGGCTGGTCAAGTCCGCCCGCCGAAAGAAGGGGAAAGATTTTATGCTCTTTTGAGAATTGATACAGTTAACGGTCTTGCTCCAGAAAAAGCCAGGGAGAGAATCCTATTTGAAAATCTCACACCGCTTTATCCGACGAAAAGAATCCGCCTTGAGACGGTCCCTGGAGAATATTCAATGAGAATACTTGATCTTTTCGCTCCAATTGGCAAAGGTCAGCGTGGTTTGATTGTGTCGCCACCAAAAGCGGGAAAAACAGTATTGCTTCAAAAGATGGCAAACAGCATAATGAGGAATCACCCGGAGGTGAAATTGATAGTTCTTCTCATTGATGAGCGCCCGGAAGAGGTCACGGATATGGAGCGCTCTGTTGGACCAGATGTTGAGGTAATAAGCTCAACTTTTGATGAACCGCCAGAAAGGCATATGCAGGTTGCTGATATGGTCCTTGAAAAAGCGAAGCGACTCGTTGAGTCGGGCAAAGATGTAGTTATACTTCTTGACAGTTTGACCCGTCTTGCAAGGGCAAGCAACCTCGTGACGCCACACAGTGGTAGAATTCTCTCGGGTGGTATTGATGCAAGTGCATTGATAAAACCGAAAAAATTCTTCGGCGCAGCTCGTGATACTGAAGAAGCGGGCAGCTTGACCATCATAGCAACCGCTTTGATTGAAACGGGAAGCAGAATGGATGAGGTTATATTTGAAGAGTTCAAGGGAACGGGTAATATGGAAGTTGTTTTGACAAGAGAACTTGCCGACAGAAGGATATTCCCAGCAATTGACATCAATAAAACAGGAACAAGGAAGGAAGAACTTCTTCTTGAGCCAGAAGAACTCAATCGTGTTTGGATTTTGAGGAAGATTTTAAGCGAGATGTCCCCAGTTGAAGCGATGGAATTCTTACTTGAACATATGAAAGGGACAAGGAATAATAAGGAATTTTTGAAGTCAATGAGCAGTTGATTTAATCTCTCAAAACGGCTAATTTTCCAATCCCAACTTTTGTTCCATCTTCGTTGTAAGCGACTATGAGATAAATTCCAGTGGGGACATATTGTCCTTTTTCATCTTTGCCGTCCCAAGATGTTATTCTTCCCCCGGGAGTTGATAATGTTCTGACAAGGTCCCCACTTATCGTAAATATCTTTATCGTTGAATTTGAAACCAAGCCATCAATGATTACATTTAAATCCTCTTTGGGACGAAATGGATTTGGATAAAAATTTATCGTCTTAAATTCATCAACTGGCTTAGCGAATGCAGTCCTCAAACTTGTTAAACCTTTATCCGTTCCAAAGTAGATAACGCCGTTGTTTAAGTCAATTGCTATTGATTTGACATCATCGCTTAGAAGTGGTGAATTTGTCGCATCATATTGTGCGATGACGCTTGTCCCGTCAGGTGTGAGGACGAAGACGCCGTTTTTTGTAGCAATCCATTTATTGTTCACTCCGTCAACAGCAATGTCATTTATGTAAAAATCACGAAGCGAAAAAATTTTCCTTATACTTCCAGGTTTAAGCGGATCGTCTATATTTGTGATTATGTTAAGTCCATAAGCGGTTCCAACCCAGAGGTCACCGCGATTGTCAAATCTTATAACCGTCGGGTTCCCGTTTAAGCCATGTGCCGTTGAGATGTTAAACCATTTATCATCACTTTTATCCAGCGGAGTTCCATTATCGTCAAAAACCAAGATATATCCGTGTTCAGTTACAATCCACTTTTTACCTTTTTCATCCAATTCAATCTGTATATTATAAAAATCACTCGGCTTGAAGCCGTTCCTGAAAGAAGTAAGCAAAGAGTCATTTCGCATCAGGTAAAGAATTATCAAATTTCTCGCCTTGTAATTTAAAATCCAGGTGTAATTGCCTTGTTCTGCGATGTCGGTTATGACGACGAAATTTGTATCTTCAACGACGCCCATGAAACCATCTTGTTTTGAGAAAATTTTCAAGGAGTCATTTTCATCAACTCTTATTAAACCACCACCCCAAGTCCCAATCCAGATGTATTTTTCCCCGATCCTCACCCTGTAACAATCGTCTGACATATTCGGGAAAGTTTCCTTTGAGAAGTTCTTCCATTTTTTCCCATCAAATTTATAAAATCCTCTCCCCAAAAATTTTGATGAAGCAGCCCATAAATTGCCTTTGTTATCAACAGCCATGCTTGAAAATTGACTTCCATTTGGACCTTCGGGATAATGAAAGCTCCATTGCCCATTTTCAAGGATTCCAACGCCACTTGATCTGACACCAGCGATTATTTTACCGCGCCAGATGGAAACATCGTTGATTATATCTTTCGCTTCCGAAATAAAATTGACATTGCCATTTTTAAATGAGTGTATTGATTTTCCGCTTATGATTAAAATTGAGTCGCCGACATTTAGAATTTTATCAACGGGTGAGGAAAAAACTTTAACAAAACTTTCTCCTTGAAGGCGGAACATCCCATCTTGAGCCCCGGTGTAAATTTCGCCTTTTGAAACGCTTATACTTTTAAATCCACCAACTTTTCGCCAGATATTCCATCCAAAAGGTGAGACAAGCGCCGGATTAAATCTATATCCTCTCGCTATTCCCTCGGAAGTGGCTATATAGATTGTATCATCTTTAACCTCAATGTCAAGGACCTGAACCCTTTCAACATCGGGGAAAATTTTCCTGTAAGTGTCAATGAATTCCAATTTTGAAATGCGGTAGGTTAAAAGCCCGAAGTTCGTCCCTATGAACAATGTATCTCCATAAACTTTGAGAAAATTTATCCCTTTGTCCGTTTCAGGTGAATTTACTATGTCAAAAACGCGATTGACTTTATAGCTATGACCTGATTGAGTTAATATATCAATTACGCCGTTTTGAAATCCGATGAATATGTGGTTTTTATCAGTTGTGAGAACCTTCACATCAACATCAAAAAGACCGTCAACTTTCAAAATTTTTTCAAATTTGTTTAAGTCAGGATAAAAGATGAAAATCCCACCCTCTGTTCCGGCGAAGATTGCTTTATCGGTCGGACTAATTTTTCTTACATTTTTCATATCGGTGTAATTTTCCCATTTCCCGATTTGAGCAAATGATTGTGAGATTAGAAGCAAGGTTATAAGGACGGCTTTTTTCATAGGGTTATTTTTTGATTTGCTTTAGGAGGTTTGCCATTTCAATTGCGGTCAATGCAGCGTCCCAACCCTTGTTCCCGCTTTTTATCCCTGCTCTGTTAAGTGCTTGCTCAACATCGTCTGTTGTCAAAATCCCGAAGGCAATCGGGGTTCCCGTTTCAAGTTGAACTTGTGCTATGCCTTTTGATACCTCGTTTGCGATGTAATCAAAGTGCGGGGTCTCACCTCGTATGACAGCACCAAGGCAGATTAAAGCATCGTATTTACCTGTCAAAGCGATTTTTTTCGCAACAAGAGGTATTTCAAATGAACCAGGGCAAAAGAAAATGTCAATGTCTTTTTCTTCGGCGTCGTGTCTTTTGAGGCAATCAAGCGCTCCATCAAGAAGTTTTGATGTGACAAGTTCATTAAATCTGCTTACAACGATCCCAAATTTTAACCCCTTTGCTATGAGCTTGCCTTCAAAGGTTGGCATCGTTTTTGACATTTTATTTTAAATTCAACCTTTTTTTCATCGTCTCAACAAATTTATATGGAACTGTGTATTTCCCAAGGCAATTTTCATCATTTCTCAATCCACCATGGAAATCCGATCCACCACTTTCAAGCAGGAAGTATTCATCCGCTATTGAACGATAATAATTCACAAGTTCATCATTATGTGAGGGATGTATCACCTCTATGCCGTCAATTCCAAGTTCTATCAATGTCGCAAGGTCAACTTCGCTTATATATTTTCCGGGGTGAGCGATAAATGACAATCCCCCAACCTCTGAAATTAATCTTATCGCTTTCCTTGGAGAAAGGTCAATGTTTTTTTCATAAGCTGGGCAACCAACACCAAGATATTTGTTGAACGCCTCGTAAAAATCATTGACGAAACCGTATTTTACAAGAGCACTCGCTATATGAACCCTACTTATAGAGGAGTTTTTTGCGATCTCAATTACACTCTCAAATTCAAGCGGGATGTCAAGTGCATTTAACTTCTCAACTATTCTTTTAGCCCTTTGGACTCTAAGTTCGCGGAAAACTCTTAAATGAGTTTGAAAAACCTCATCGTGCCAATCTATAAAGTAGCCAAGTATGTGTATGTCTGTTCCGTTTATGCTTGAGCTTAATTCAATTCCAGGGATGACCTCAATCCCAAGTTCCTTTCCAACTTCAATTGCTTCATCAAGTCCCTCTGTCGTGTCGTGGTCGGCAATGCTTATTATATCCAAACCGCTTTCCTTTGCTTTCATCACAACTTGCGCTGGGGAATATATCCCATCCGAAAAATATGTATGTAGGTGCAGGTCAACTTTCACTTAAACATTTGCTTCATTTTTTCATACTCAAGAATTATAAGTTTCCTTCCTTCAACTTTTATCAGTCCCTGTTTTTCAAATTTTGTCATAACCCTTGAAACGGTTTCCCTTGATGTTCCAGCCATATTTGCAAGGTCCTGCTGTGTCGGGATTTCTTCAACTATCACTTGACCTTTGTACATTTTCCCAAGCTCATCGGCTAATAAAATTAAAACGCAACCGACGCGACCTTCGGCATCTTTCAGTGATAAACTTTTAATTTGCATATTTGCTTTCCTCAACCTTTGAGCCAATTCCTTCAAAAGTGAGATGGATATTTGCGGATACTTATGTAAAAGATTTAAAAAGTCATCCCTATAAATTATTAAAACTTCCGTATCAGTAAGAGCAGAACATGTTGCGGATCTTTTCATCCCATCAAGTAGGGACATTTCTCCGAAGACCTCTCCTGGACCAAGTATTGAAAGCACAGCTTCTCTTCCCGTTTCATCTAATCTTGAAACCTTTACCTTTCCGTTGATGATTATAAACAAAGCACTACCGATTTCGTCCTCCATCAAAATTATATTTCCCTTTGAAAACTTTTTCCTCGTCCCAAGCTTTGCGATCTTTTCAAGGTCTCGCTCGGGGAGTTCCTCAAAAATTGAGACATTGCGGAGAAAGTTTATATCATTACCCATAGGCAAGGATGAAATTATTTTTTGAAAATATAACTCTTGAAATGATTAAATGCAAGAGATGGTTTTAAATTTCAATCCAGTATGCTATGAAAAAACCGCGTCCGACCCCAATTCTTTTGCCGTATATATCATAAAAAAATCCGCCTTGAATCCACGCTTTGTATGTGAACCTATGTGCAAATGAAATGCTGAGCTTTCCTTCAACAAAATCTGTCTCAATTGATGGATTGAATCTTGTCGCAAAACTTCCAGTGCCGATTGAATTTACACCATCAAGCTGAACTATACCTTGCCATCTACCGCTTAAATTTGCACCGTATAAAATTTGAAATCTTACTTGATCTGCAACCTGCCTCAGAAATTTTCTTAAGCCAAACTCAAAATTAAAGTATGAATCAATACCGAACGGCTTAAAACCACCGGCAATTAAAATTCTCGTATCCACTGCATACTGTCCGAAGCCGATTAAAGGTTCTCTTTCAGTTGAATAGAGAGGAATAATGCCTGTGGTTTGGAAGCTTAAGACGATGCCAGATTCAAAAACTTTAAATTTTAAACCGATCTCAAGGTCACCAGCCCCTTTGTTAGTTTTATAATTTGAAGAATCAATCCACCTGTTAAGTATTAAGATCGCTGTGTTGCCGATAAAATTTAATTTATCGCTTATCCCATATTCAAAATATAAGCCAAGTCCATTTGAATCAAAATATCCATAGTTGTCAAGGTTTCTACTCTTCCAATTGACATCATAGTATTTCTCTGCATGATAGAAATAATAATACGGGACAAAGAAAATCTTGCCACCTTTTCTCGTCCAAGCACCTGAAAAGGAGATTTCTGAAAAGATGAAAAAGAGAGCAAGATATTTTAAAATTTTATAATCCATATTCACGCGCCCGGTGCAGTGTTCTTAACGTAATTGAAAGTTCAAAATAAAACGAGTCAACATTTCTTTCGGTTAAATTTATCATAGCATCAATTTTTTCGGGAATTAAATCATTCAGGATATACTTGACCATGTCGTTATATTTCTTGGATTTACCAAGCTTCAAGAAAAGTTCAATGATTCTTGAATAAACTGCAACAGAAACGAAATTTGATTTTGTTTGTGATTTAAATTTTCCATCCATTAAGATGTAAAAATCGCTCCAGCGACCAAAGTTTTCATAAAAGAAATCAAGTATCTCTCGGGCGGGTTTGGGGTTAAATTCAATTATTGAAAGAGATATATCTATTGATGAAATTAATGGGAAAATGCCATTCGGCGAGTAATAACCATTTGAACTTGGGATTATAGTTTTAACTCCAATATCATAAAGCGAATTGAAAAAACCATTTTTAACATATCCACCAATTATCGCATTATACATCATTCTTGATTTTTCAATCATATCGTCATCCTTGTTTTCCTTGCCTATGAGATATAAAAAGTCGGGGCGTTGATTTATAAGATAGGTGTTTTCTGAAAGTGTTCTTGTTCCATAGTTGAAGTAATTCTTAACGAGAAATTTATCCGGCTCGGGCATATAACCGTGTTTAATGTAAGCTTTTGCAAGGGAGTAACTCACCTTTTTATACTCTTCAACGCCCCATTTTTTATAGGCAAGGTAAATCGCAAACGCACAATGAATCGTCTCAGCTGTGCCCGATGCATCAATTTCAGAATCTTTTTTATATCTCCATACGATAGCTGAGTCAATCCAGGTATCTCTTATGATATAATGTTTTTTAATCGCTTCGTAAGCTTTTGAGAAAAGAATTGAGTCCCCAATTTCAACTGCTGATTGCATTATTTCTGCGAGGTCAATGGCATAGCAAAAGCCATCGGCTCTTGAAGGCAATCCATTTAAAAGTTTTTCGTGAAAAGTCCCTTGGATTTTATTTTCATATTTTCCAATCTTTTCGGGGTCAACTCTATAAATCAAGCCACTGCAAGATAAAATAAACACAATAGGAAACAAGGTTAAAATTTTCCTCACTTTATCAGGACCATTTTCTTTGCTATTAATGTTTTTTCAGCTCTGAGCACATAAAAGTAAACTCCGCTTGCGATATCCTTTGCGTCAAAGTGAAGCTGATATTGTCCGGGTTCGGTATGACCTGAGTATAATGTTTTAACTTTTCGTCCGAGGACATCGTAAATTTCAACTGCAACCCAGCCAGGATTTGGGATTTCAAATGAAATCACAGTTGTGCTGTTAAATGGGTTTGGATAATTTTGATGAAGCACGAATTTCTTCGGGATGTTGGATTTGTCCTCCTGTATCAATGTTATTCCACCGGATTTAGTTGAAAGGACAAGCCCGGAGATTCCAGTAGCCCAACCCTGCAAGCTATCAATGAAATCAATTGAGTATATATCAAGTGTAGAACCGATCGGTTGAAGATGCCAAGTTTTACCACCATCCTTTGAATAAAAGATTCGCCCCGATTCTCCAGCTATAAAGATGCGCAAGCTGTCAATGAACTTCGCATCTTTTATTCCCACGCCAAGGTTGCTTTCAAACCAGTTTAATATATTCCCAGCATAAACTTTTCCATCGCCCGATAGTAAAATTTTTCCTGATATATTTTCACGCCTGATCAGATTAAAATTTACAGGGGCAATTAAAATTGACGCTGTATCAGATCCAGTTACAGATAAAATTGAGCCGTTGCGCGCAAGGTAGAACGAGTTAGTGTCAAACATCGCTATATCATTTCCGTCAAGGGTTAGATGTATCCATGAGTTGCCGGCATCTCGTGTGAAATATATTCCTGAATCCGCAGTAAGTATAACGCCGTATTTTGAGCGGTTGAAGAATTCAATCCTTGTCAAGTTATTTGTTACAAATGGAATCTGGACCCATATCGTATCAGCAACCTTTGATTTATAAAGCAAACCCTGATAACCGACGACAAAAACGCTTGAGTCAGAAAACGCGATATCTTTGAAAGGAATTTGTTTTCCCATTGAAAATAACCGCCATGAATTACCGGCATCGGTTGTCATATAGATTGAACTTGTCTCTCCAATTATGTAACCGACTTTATCATCAAAAAATCTTACTTTGTGGAGTTTATTCCAGGTCTTAAAGTCAACTTTATTCCATATCTGTTTATATTCTTGTGGAAGAAAGGCACATAAAATTGTGCCTGTTATTTCTTTTTCGGTAAGTGAGTCAACGGTCAAAGTATTTGCATAGGCATTTACTTTTGTGTCAAGCTCACGCCAGGAATATCCATCAAAGTAGTGAAGTTTAAGGAATCGCTCGTCAGCAATCCCAGACCCAACTTCTGTCCTGCTTAAAAATTCTTGAAGATATTCAACCCTTAATTTTAATTTAAATCGTGCGTTCTGCGGGTGTGGTGTGATTTTATAAAATCTGCTGACAAATTTATCAGGCAAAACATAACTTGGAAGTGCTGGAGCGGTGCTATCGGGAAAAACTTCAACAGTCAAGCTATCAAGTCCAATTGCTTCATATAACCAAACGCTTGCGAGAAGTCGTCCGATTTTATCAACGAAATGATAAACTGTATCTGTTTGAGTGATTTTCAAAGTAGCACGGTTTTCCTCACCAGGCCAGTAATTTGAAAGCCATTTGTAAAGGTAAAATTTTCTTGCGGTGATGAAATATTTCAACGCCTCAACTTGTTCCTCAAATTCCTGATTTGTCCCCCATTTGAATTCATCTTTATAAACATACTCTTTTATCAAATTTTTCAATGAGTCAATATAAGGATACATCTTTGCTTCGGTAAATTCATAGCGCAAGAGAGAATCAATCTTTTGGTTAAACCTTGCACGCAAAATTGGGTTTTGGAAAAATTTTGACTTCAGCGCATTATCCGGTCCTGTAGTATTTGGTGGATACCAATATGTGAAGTTATCATTTAAAAGGTCAAGCGGATATGGAAGATTGAAATCACCATTTCTCCCAAATGTTAAATCATAATCCCACGGTATGATAAGCCATTTGTTTAAAACAGAGTCATGGTAAAGGTAATAATTCTTGTTATATGTGTCTCCGCTACTTGTGAGCGCATTGAGAACTAACCAATCTGTGACGCAATCACCGTAAAATAAACTGTCAACGAGGATGTGAAAGTTTTCGGTTGGTGTTGTGTTAATTTGATTTATCAATTGAATTAAATCAGAATAATTGCTATCGGCTGGAAATTGTTTCTCATAACATCTGTAATAATCCGTGGTATCTGTTGGGATGAAAAGGTCTCCACAATGTGTTGCATCATAGGGTTGATACATGGTCCCGCCACGGTTGAAACCATATTTTTCCGGCATAAGTTCAAATGTCTTATTTATCCTCTCAATGAAAAGATAAAGCCCGTAATTTTTATCGTTGATGTATATATTCACATAGTATGTTTCTGGCGTTACGGTGCCAAATCGTTTGTATAAATCCCAAACGATTTTTTCCCTCATCTCTCAAGTCCCTCAACTTTGTCATTATAAAGGTCAAATTTAGATGTATCAAAATAAATGCTTCTGACTGTGTATTCAGGTAAGCAATCTTTTTCCATATGTATATCGGGCTCAGAAAAATTCAAAGTATATTCCCTGATCAAATCAATATCATCAATTTTAGCAAGGTATTTGTATTCAAATCTTGGCATTTTTAAAAGCCGACTTTAAAAAGTTTGTTATCATTTCCCTCAGTTTCATTTTCCCAAGCGAAACTGAACAGGTAATCATTGTCCCTGGTTTTAAAAGCGTTTTCCCATTTTTGAAAACCGCCGTGCAGAAAATAACTTGATGACCGTTTATAAATTTAACACTTTCCGAAATTTTTTCAACCTCACCATTAAGCGTTGGGTCTTCTACAACTTTCACTTTTTGTCCCAGTTTTATCTTCGGCATATCGCTTAAATCTATTGGAAATATAAACACCAGCTCAGATGTATCAGCAATAGTTATGATCGTGTCCCGTGATAGCGTTCTATTTACTACGCCTGATATCGGTGAGATTATAACAAAATCTCTCAACCTTTTTTCAAGCATTTCTATTTCCTTTTGGAGCATTCTTATGTTTGCTTTAATTACTTTTACCTGCTCTTCCTTTGCTCCAGTTGAAACATTTTCAAGCTGTGCTTTTGCTATTTCTACATTTGTTTCATAGACCTTAAGCATCGTTTGAGCTATTTCAAATTCTTGAAGGGAGATCAAATTTTTTTCATAAAGAATTTTTGCCCTTTCAAAAATTTTTCTCTGTGATTCCGCTTGTTCCTTTGCCTGTTCATAGCGTTTAAGAGCTTCTTGCACCACCGCTGATTTCTCACCGGAAAGGTAAAGTTCAAGTGTTGCAACCTCAACATCAAGAAGACCTCTAAGTCGTGCGAGCTGATATTCAATTTCGCTTGAATAAAAAATTCCTATCGTATCCCCGGCTTTAACTATATCTGGAATAGCGTTTAAATTGAACTTAGCAAAATCTCCTCTTATAACCTGAGAGACGCTATAGGATTTTAAAGCACCATTTTTGTAATCATGCAAGCTTGCTATAAGTTCCCCGTCCGCACCTCTTGATAAAATCCACTCCCTGACAGGGTATAACCTACCTGTAAACTTAAGCGTGCTTTCAAACTCAACGGGTAAAAAAATTATAACTGCAAAAATTAAGATAAGTAAAAGCACCGTTGACTTTGGATTCATCCTTTCACAAATATTTTAAATTTACCTTGTGATTTAAAGACCCTCCACTTCTCGGAGCTGAAGATGAGTTCAAGTCCTTCTTTGCCTTTATGAAATATATTTCCATTTTTTACATTTATTATATCGCGTGCGCCCTCAAATCTATCTGGGTTATAGACAACTATATAATCGGCATAAACCTCGGGAGTTTGAACTACGGAGTAAAATTCATATTGATACGGAAGTATGAAGTTTTTCGGATCTCCATAAAATGCGACGACAGGATAACCGTTTGAATCATCTATTATAATTGTTTCATCTGGTTTAGCTACTTGCTTCAAGAATTGGGCGCATTCAATGTCTTCTTTGAATGTTTCGTTGGTTTTTCCTTCAATGAGTGCTTTGATGAATAAATTTTCCTCTGGATAGATTGAATTGTAAAGTTTTTTGAAGCCAGTGTAGATTGAGAAAGCGAGTAAAATTATATAAACAGTTATCGCCAAGTTGTGTTTTTTAACCAAGCCCTCAGAGATTGCGTACATCAATCCGATAAATGAGATTAAGATAAAGGATGCAAAGAAATCAATTGTCATCATGGATAGCCCGAAATATGATGAGATTATCAATCCGAAAGCGGGGGCAAGCAAAGCGAAGGTATAAAACGGCTTCTTCCTAAAAATAAAGAGGATATAAAAAAACATCGGTGAAAGTAGAAGTATATTTTTTGCTACCTCAATGAAGTCCTTGAATATATTTGATTTCAGTTCAAGTAGATATGGGTTAAGTAGCGCATATGTTTTCAATGTCCTAAAATATGCGTAGGGGCTCTCAAGGAAGTTAAAGGGGTTTGATGTGAAAATCCAGTTGAGATAAACCCAAGACACAAATGCCAATGTCGGAGGGACAAATAGCATAAGGTAAATTGCAAAGGTTTTTCGGAAAAATGTTTTTCTATAAGCTGGGAGTTCTTTTATGAGTTTGAAAAATTCAGAAAATTTTACCTCGCGCCCAATGGTTGTTTCAATTGATAAGAGTACCGTTGCGAAAAAAAGCGTTGGGAGTATGAAAATTATCTCATACCTTATCAAAACTATTAAACCAAGCAAAACCCCGGAAAGGGCAAGGTAAAAGCTTATCGGTTTTGAGTAGTATTCAAAGATTAAAGTATAAAATGCAACAATGGAGGTTAAATATAGATGGATGCTACTTCCTGATGAGCCAGCGTAAAGCAAAAGAGGGTTCAAAGTAAGTGATAGGAATAGCAAGACAAATAGTATTGGTTTATGTTGCTTTTTGAGAAGGCGATATGTGATAAAGATTACAAAAGCAGACATTCCAAGTGATGAAGCTAGAAATGGTGACGCAAGAGGTGCAAATGGAATAAATGGGAAAATTGCATAAAACGGCAAAGGCGGATAAATTAACCCTGTGTTTTCAAGGCGTGGTGGATTTCCTTTAAGTGCGAGTAAACCTTTCTCTATCAAGAAAATGCCCTCAGGGTGTTTATATCCATTTGATGAAGCTAAAAGCCCAATTAACAGATAAAAGTAGAAAGTAAGCAATCCCAAGATTACGAGCTTAATATATTTCATCTCGGTTTGTGATGTTCTGTTTTTAAAAACTCACTTATCCCGTGTTCTGTTTTTTCCCAGTAAAAGGGATTAGAAATCAACTGCCAAAGTGCTTTATAAGCTGCAATTGAATGGAGTATCCAGTATAATGGATTTAGAAGTGCGAAAGGTAAGAGTGTGTATAATTTTCGCCTGAAGACGGACATCATATTCATATAAATCACGATTCCATTTCCAAATAAGAGATTGAAGATTGAAACATACATAACCCAATCGGGGAAAAATTCTTTTATTATTTCAGATTTTGTCAAAAGCCAGATTATGAAAACGATCCAAAGTATTGGGTTTGCAAGAAATGTAAAAGGTGTTCCGCCAATGAAGAGTTGAAGTCCGAGAAATCCTTTTAATCCAGATTTTTTTATGAACTCAATTGGATGTCTCATATGGACGAGATAGCTTTGCATATAGCCCTTGATCCAGCGTGAGCGTTGTCTTATCCAGTTTTTTATCGCTTTGTTTGCTTCTTCGTAAGTCGTGGAGGTAAGTATTGCAACTTTATAGCCCTTGGCGTAAGCTCTTAAACCGAGGTCTGCGTCTTCGGTGACATTAAATGGGTCCCAGCCGGCAAGTTCTTCAAGTTTATCTTTTTTGAAATGATTACTCGTCCCACCAAGCGGAATCGGTAGCCCGAGGCGGTCAAGTCCAGGAAGCATATAATCAAACCAATATGAATATTCAAGTGTAAACATCCTTGTCAGTAGATTTTCTTCAGCGTTGTAATAGTTAAGAGCGCATTGGATGCAGATGTATTCATCAGGTAATTTCTGAAAAAGTATGATAGCTTTTTTGAGTTGATCAACCTCTGGTATATCCTCAGCGTCATATATCGTGAGATATTCGCCCCTTGCAAAGAGCAGACCGTAATCGCACGCCTTTGGTTTCGTTTTTGGCTCCCCATATGGGACAACAAGGGGTTCAAATACCGTTGGGAGGTCAATTTCTCTTATAGCATTTATCGTTTCAAAGTCATCCTCCTCAAGTAGAAGTTTGACATCAAGTTTAAATTTCGGATAGTCAAGCCGTGAAATGTTTTCAACAAGTTTTTTTATCACCTTTGGTTCTTTATAAACCGGGAGAAGGACTGTGTATATAGGAAGTTCTTCATCAGTAAGTTTTTTTAATTCTTCTTCGGTTACGGTTTCATGGAGTTCATATCTTGCGCCGACAATTGTCAATGTAAATTTAAAAAGTATCGTTAACAGATAGAGTAGTCCAATTATTATGTTGATTAGAATAATTGCATCAGTAGGATTAAAGGAGAAATAGGCAAGGTAGGCGGTTATAATTACAAGTATAATTGCTATTTGTCTCGGTGTGAATGTTAAAACAGCCGACCTATCCGGGTCATTCCAAAGCAGATTATAAATTGCTATTCGGCAGAATGGGGGTCCAAGGTATTTATGCAAAACCCAAACAATATCAACATCAATTGCGAAAATTATATCAACTTCCGTCTTGAAAATTCTTTTTGCCATTTCTATAAATTCAATATCCGTGGGGTCACACATCGCAACGATAACTTTTCCGTTTTCTTTTCTCAGTGGCACCCCAAGATATTGCTCCATAACAAGCATATTAAGGTAGGAAATGATTTTCGGGTCAACCCTTTCTTTTTTTATATCAACGATTTTGTATCCAAGTCCCTCAACCGCTTCAGTCCATTTCTTCCTACTTACGAAACCAAATGTAAGGCATATTTTTGCAAATGACCAGCCGGTTTCGTTTTTGAACTTTTTAATTTCATCCATCTCCCTTTCGCTTAAAATTCCCCTCTCAATTAAAATTTCACGAACGGAATATCTGCCGATTTCTGGAAGCATCACCGCTGTGTTACCTTAGATGCATGTTTTTGCCCTCTGAAAAATATGTATGTCAGAAGCGATAAGAATAAAAACCAAACAAAAATTATCAAAAACACCTTATACTGGTTAAAATAGTCAAGAAATGTTTTTTCGCCAGGATAAT
Organism: Candidatus Thermokryptus mobilis; assembly: GCF_900070205.1. Lineage (NCBI taxonomy): Bacteria > Pseudomonadati > Candidatus Kryptoniota > Candidatus Thermokryptus > Candidatus Thermokryptus mobilis. The sequence continues at coordinate 96,575 of NZ_FAOO01000008.1, forward strand.
TTACTTTCAAAAGTCCAGATTCAACTTTGAAGAAGTGCACCTTATCTGTCCAGTCAATGATGCCAACATTTCCTTCTATAGTTATGAACCTTCTCTCAATCGCATCGGTGATTTTTAAAATAAGGGGGTCGCTATTTTTCCCGATGCCTGTTAAAATAAGAACTGGTCTTGAAGCATCGCTATAAAAAACCTGACAAACACCAATTGAAGATGTATCATATAGGGCATATAGGGTTTTCTTTGTTGATGCGCTAATTATTTTGAAATCGTTTTTAGGTTTGATGATGACATTGCTGAATTTGTTGAATATGTCGTCGCTGGGCTCAACAACCGCTATTAAGTTGTAGTTTTTTAGGATATCATCTGTGACATCAGAGGTGGTAATTATTTTTGGGAAGAAATTAAAATTTTTAACTTCTGAATTCACAAGGTGGATTATTTGGGCAAGTGCTTTTAATTTTTGAACGCTCATATTTTTGCTTATCGCACAGATTGTCTCCCCTGTCGTAAACATCTCCGGAAAGAATAAAAGGTCAAGTTCATTCGGTCTATAAATGTCCTTCACCTCAATGTATGAATCCAAATCGTTGATCGCATAGAAAAAGTTTGAAATTTTGTTGTGGCAGTCCTCTGTGCTTGGATAGAAAATAAACTCTATGGAAAGTGTGTTCAATTTAAGGAGTGAAAATCTATTTATTGAGAAGGTATAAATGATTTTTCCCTCTTCCCCAAGTTTTTTACTGTCAATTAAAAGACCGTTAAAATACACATTCATATAAGCCCTTCCGGTTTTTTCATAAACCGGTGAGTATGTAGCAAGGATATTAACATTAATTTTATCCGGTGAGAAACCAAGTTTTGAAAGCGTAAAAGAGAAATTGCTTCTTAAAGAACCGATGCCTTCAACTTTACCTGTTGAAAATCCAAGTTCTTTGAAGGAAACCTTGAATGGCGGTATCGGTGTAGGTGATTGTTCTAATGGTTTTGCTTCTCTTATGAGAAGGAAAGAATTAAATGATGTTTTCAATATGTCGGTGTTTAAAAAGGTTTGAATTGCCTTTCGCAAACCCTCTTCACTTAAGCCGGTTATGATTAAACCTCTGTTATGATAAAGATAAAGTAGCCCATCTGTTTTTAGAAATTTACCTTGTATGGATTTATATTCGTCTGGGATTTTTTCAAATGTTGAGATGGCTATAAATTGCGCCTTATTGGGTAAGGTTTCAAATGTAGCGAAATTAATCGTTTTTATCCCTGTGATCTTTCTTATGAAAGAGTAAACCCAGATGAGTCCCTCAATTTCGGTATTTGAAAGTGAAGATGGGAAAGCAAAATATAACCCGTCTGTGAGATTTGAAATAAAAGAATAAATTTTAAATTCGTTCTTTTTGCGAGGGATATGCTCAATGTTGATGAACGAACTTTTTAAAATTTTCAGCCACAGCCCGCCAGTTTGGATGTCCCTGCATCTGTCCTCACTTATGTAAAGTGATGCTCTTATGTCAATTTTAAGATACTCGGAAAAACCAAGCTCAAACTTTTTAAGTGGAACTATGATTTCATTTTCGGCTTTTGAAATCCTAAAACTCGTCGCTGGTTTATCCCAAATGTAAATTGTTAGGAATGATTGGCTTAAATTTAAAATCGGGGACGATTCAATTTTAAGAACGATGTAACTTCTTGATGAGTCAATATCAGTTCCAATTTTTAAAAAGTAAGTTGCAGAGGGAGTCGGACCATAAAGTGTGAAATCGTCATAACCAAATTCTGAAAATGTTATTAACTCTGCTAAAGAAAAATTCAAGATTAGGAGATTTAAAAGTAAAAGCAGAGGTTTTTTCATTCTCAAAATTTTTATGTTTTCCGAAGAGCGAAGTTTGTTTGAAACCACCTTTTTTCAAAAATAAAAAAAATGTTTAAAAATCAATGGCTAAACATGTCCATTAAAGGATTTTAATCTTGCATTAATTAATTTTGAGGATTCTTTTCCCTTTCCAATTATTGAAAAAGGGGTTAGAGTGCTTGAAAATTTAGCGTTCTGTTTTTATATTTTGGATAGTTTAGTAAATCAAGCCAGATTAATGATGCGAAAATTTTTCCTGTTGATTTTCTTACCGATTCTGTTTGTCAACGGTGAGGAAATTGTTCCTAAATTTAAAATTTCTTCTGTTATTGTTTATCCTGATCAAGGGTTTATTACAAAGGTTTCAAGCTTTAAAGTTAGGCGGGGGGAAAATATAGTAAAGATTTTTAAATTAACGCCGATGCTTGTTGATGCTTCAGTTCAAGTTGAGATCGCCAAGGGTACGGGGGTAAAAATACTTGATGTTAAGGTGGTTGAGACATTTCTTGAAGGGGCGGAGGTGGAAAAGGTTAAAAAATTGAGAGTGAAGTTAGATAGTTTAAATAAGTTGTTATCTGAAAAAGGGGGCGAAGTTGAAGTTATCACAGGAAAGATTGAGCAGTTGAAGAAGTTATCGCCACCGGGACAAAGGTTTACGATTCAAGAAGTTGAGTCATATTTTAAGTTTTATGAGAGAATGCTTGCCGAAAATATCAAGGGGAGAATAGAACTTCAAGGTGAGATTGAAAAACTGAACGAAGAGAAGAAGAAGGTTGAGGAGGAGTTGAACAGGTTATCTTCTCTTAAAGAAAGGAGCAAAACGATTGAGATTTATTTGATGTCAGAGCGTGAGGAGCAGATCGGCTTGAAAGTTTCTTATCTTGTTGGTGGGACTGGTTGGGTTCCTGGATACGAAATTAGGGCGAGCTCTTTAGATAGCAAGGTTGATTTTAATTTTTTTGCATTTGTGAGACAATTAACAGGTGAGGATTGGGATTCAGATGTTGAGATTGAAATTTCAACGGCAAGGGTTTCAATTTTGGGGACACCGCCTGAAATATCGCAATGGGTTGTGGATGTTTATCAGCCACGTCCAATTAAGCCGTTTTTGAAACAAAGAGAGCTTGCTGTAGAAGGGGAAAAAGCACCTGTTGAAGAATTCCCTGCGCCAGAGGTGGAGGTTGAGCCGACTTCTTTCAGTTTCAAGCTTAGACAGAAGTTTAAAATTCCTTCGGATGGTCAACCGCATAGGGTTTACATTGCTTCCTTTTCAGAGTCAGTTCCGTTTGTTTACTACGCTGTTCCCAAACTTTCAAGGTATGCATATTTGCGAGCTGGGTTGAGAAATAATTTTACTTTTCCGATCCTGCCGGGGAAAGTATGGATTTTTATTGATGGGAAGTATGTTTCAAGTTCGTCGTTTGATAAAATTTTACCCGAAGATAGCTTTAGTGTTTCGTTTGGGGTTGATGAAGCGGTAAGTGTTGATAGAAAGTTAAAGAGGAAATTCACTGAATACACGGGGATCGTTGGGAGAAATGTTAAAATTTCTTATGATTATGAGATAGAGGTGCAAAATGGGAAGAAGGGTGAAATTATGATTGAGATTGTGGATAATTTTCCAATTTCAAGGAATGAAAAGATAAAAGTTGTTCTTGAGTCACCTAAGAGTGTGGAGGCAGAAATTGGGGATGATGGGATAATAAGATGGCGTTTTAATTTGCCGGTAGGCGGTAAGAAAATTTTGAGTGTTAAGTTCTATGTTGAGTTTCCAAAGGATTTAAAAGTTGTTGGTCTTGAATGAATCATAGAAAATGTAAATCTCAAACAAAAGAGAGGTCAAAATGGCTGAAATTAAAGGTGGTTCTGGATTAAAGTACAAACCGCTTGTTCCACCTGAGCAGACGATGAGGGAATTTACAATTCGTGCCCTTGTTCTTGGGCTTGTGATGTCGGTTGTTTTAGGGGCAGCGAATGCGTATCTTGGTTTGAAAGCGGGAATGACGATAGCGGCGACTTATCCTGCGGCTGTTATAAGCATGGCATTTTTGAGATTGTTTAGAGGGACGATACTTGAGGAAAATTTCGCCAGAACTGTTGGCTCAGTAGGTGAAGCTGTTGCTGCTGGGGCAATTTTTACGATACCTGCTTTTTTGATCGCTGGTGTATGGCAGGAGTTTGATTCACCGCAAAGATATTGGGAATCATCCTTCATTATGGCAATCGGTGGAGTTATTGGAGTTCTTTTCGTCACATTGTTGAGAAGGGTTCTTGTTGAGGACCCGGAGTTACCGTTTCCGGAGTCAGTAGCTGCGTCAGAGATTCACAAGGCGGGTCAAGCTGGTGGGAGTGGAGCGAAGTATTTGTTTGGCGCTATGGGTATCGGTGCGTTGATTCAGACATTGGGCAAGTTTAATTTCTTTGCTACAAGTTGGGAAAGGGTCACAATTTTTGCGAAGACAGGCATTAGGCTGTTAAGTGGCAGGGGTCAGGAGATAACAAGTGTTTCAGTTGGTGGTGGAGGAACGGTTTTGACAGCTCCGGCCGTGAGCCCTGCTTATATAGGTGTTGGTTTTATAATTGGACCGCGACTTGCTGCACTTAACTTTAGTGGTGGGCTTCTCGCTTGGGGTCTTTTCGTTCCATTATTGGTGTATTTCCTTGGACCTCAACTTGAACCACTTGTTATTCAGGAGGGGGTTCAAAAAGCATCATGGATTGAGCTTGCCTACGCCATTTGGAAGTTTATAGTTCGTCCGATCGCGATAGGTGGAATGCTTTTGAGTGCAATTTATACGCTCTATAGGATGAGAAATAGTTTAGCTGTTGGGTTAAAACGTTCAATCACGGATTTGAAGAAAGCTACAGCTGGCGAGTCATCCGCTGTGAGTAGGATTGATCAGGATTTGAACTTGAAGTGGATACTTCCTTTGTTGTTAATTTTCGCCTTGTTCACTTTTGCGCTTTATTATTATTTCAGTGGTATGTTCAATGCTTCAATCACGGCGACAATCGTTATGTTAATTGCTGGATTTTTCTTTGCAGCTGTGTCTGGTTATCTTGTTGGTATTATCGGCTCAAGTAATAATCCGATCAGTGGACTTACACTTTCAACTTTGATAGTTGCTGCTCTTTTGATGGTTGTTCTGGGTGTGAAAGGAGTTTCAGGGATTGCTGCGGTTTTGGGAGTTGCTGCTGTGATATGTGTTGCTGCAGCTGTTGCGGGCGATATGTTTCAGGATTTAAAAGTTGGACATATACTTGGTGGTACACCTTGGAAGATGCAAGTCGGTGAAATAATTGGAGCTTTGGTTGCTTCATTTGCTCTCTACTTCCCGCTTTTTATTTTGCATCAGGGAGATATAAAAGCTGGAGGTACAGGTTTTGGAGGAAAGGCGTTACCAGCTCCGCAGGCGAGCTTAATGGCGATGCTTTCAAAAGGAATTGTCGGTGGGGAAATGGCTTGGCCACTTATCATCGTTGGAATGCTTATGGCTTTCGGGTTGATACTTCTACAAGTTAGAAGCCCGATGCTAGTCTGCGTTGGAATGTATCTGCCATTTGAGACGACATCGGCAATTTTCGTTGGAGGATTGATAAGAGGGATTGCCGATTTGATTGCTAAGAGAAGAGGTTTCACACAAGAACAGATGTCTGAGCTTGAAAATAATGGGACACTTCTTGCATCAGGTTTGATAGCTGGCGAGGCATTGATGGGGCTTATTTTTGCTGGTTTAGCTTTTTATGAAATTAAGATAACGCCTATAACGCCGACACCATCCTATCTTATAGGTTTAGTCGTTATCCTCTTGATAGCTTTAATTTTGATCGTCACCCCTATCCGTTATGCCTCTCGTGTTGTCGTGAAGAGGTAATTTTTTTAGCTGGGCGCGTCTTCGGACGCGCCTTTTTGATTTTTTGAGATGCTTTTTTAAATTTACTACAACATTTTTAAACAAAGCACATGCTTGAAAATGTTAAGCGAATATCTTCCGATTTTCATCCTTATGTTTTTTGCTTTAGTGTTTTCAACTTTGATGGTTTTATCTAACAGATTTCTCGGACCGAAAAGACCCACCCCCGAGAAGCTTTCCACTTATGAAAGTGGTATGGAGCCAATCAGAACAGCAAGGGATAGGTTTTCGGTTAAGTTTTACCTTATTGCGATGTTATTTATCATCTTTGATATTGAAGTGGTCTTCTTATACCCCTGGGCTGTAACTTTTGATAAACTTGGCGTGTTAGGTTATGTAGAGATGTTTCTTTTTATAGCTGTTCTTCTCGTTGGCTACATTTACATAATAAAAAAAGGAGCTTTGCGATGGGAATAAATACATTTAACATAGAGGAGCAGGGATTTTTAACGACGAAGTTAAGCGAATTTATAAGATGGGCTCAAAGAAATTCGCTCTGGCCAATGCCACTTGGAATTTCATGTTGTGCAATTGAGATGATGGCTTTTGCTGCGCCAAAGTTTGATGTTGCAAGATTTGGTTCTGAATTTTTGAGGTTTTCACCAAGGCAATCAGACCTTTTAATAGTTGCTGGGACTGTGACTTATAAAATGGCTCGCGTTGTAAGAAAAATTTATGATCAGATGCCTGATCCCAAATGGGTGATTGCAATGGGTGTATGCACTTCAACTGGCGGAATGTATAGGTCCTATGCTGTCGTTCAAGGTATAGATCAATTTCTCCCCGTTGATGTTTATGTATCGGGTTGCCCGCCAAGACCTGAAAACTTGATAAATGGTCTTCTTAAAATTCAGGAGTTGATCAAGAAAGGCGTTCCACCGAAAAGAGACCCAATTTACATTTAAATAAAATTTGACCTGCGATGAAGGAAAAGGTAATTGAAAAACTTAACAGCACATTTAAAGATGACATCGTTGAGGTTAGTGAATTCAGAAATGAATTAACCATAGTAGTCAAAAAGGAAAAAATTGTTGATGTGTGCAAGTTTTTGAGAGATGACCCTGAACTTTCGTTTGATTATCTCGTTGATATATGTGGGGTTGATTATTATAGGGAGAAGGATAGGTTTGCGGTTGTTTACAACATTTGGTCGCTTAAAAATAAATTCAGATTGAGGTTAAAAGTTTTCGTTGATGAACCAGATTTAGTTGTTCCGTCGGTTACATCTGTTTGGTCTGCTGCTAATTGGCATGAGCGCGAGACGTTTGATATGTTCGGTATAAAATTTTCCGGACATCCTGACTTACGGCGGATTTATATGCCGGAGGATTTTGAGTATTATCCTTTGCGTAAGGATTTTCCATTGCAAGGAATTCCGGGTTCAATTCCACTACCAGGACAGGAAAAAATAAAGCGGGATGTGAGATGAGTGAGGAAAGAATGGAAAAAATAATTGAATCGCTTGGGAAAAGAAATATAGAGGCAGAGTTTGATCCGTTGGGGACGGAGATGATTTTAAATGTCGGTCCTCAGCATCCAGCTACGCATGGTGTTTTGAGACTTGTTTTAAAGCTTGATGGTGAATATATAGTTGATGCTGTTCCCGAACTTGGTTATTTGCATCGCGGGAAGGAAAAAATCGCTGAGAATATGACTTTTCTTGAATTTTTGCCACATACAGATAGGATGGACTACCTTGCTCCACCGGCGAATAACATCGCATATATGCTTGCCGTTGAAAAGCTTTTCGGAATTGAAGCGCCGAGAAGAGCGCAATATATCCGTGTTATTTTAAGTGAGCTTTCAAGGATTTCGTCTCACCTTGTTTGGCTTGGGACTTTTGCGATGGATGTTGGAGCTTTGACTGTTTTTATGTGGTGTTTCAGGGAAAGGGAGAAAATTTTAAGCATTTTTGATCTTGTCACAGGTGTTAGATTTACAACAAGTTATGCTCGTATCGGAGGAGTTGCACAAGATATAACGGATGAAGCAATTCACTCAATAAAGGAATTCATAGACAACTTCCCGAAGGAGCTTGAGCAATGCGAGAAACTTTTGAACAAAAACAGAATTTTCATTGAGCGAACTGATGGTATCGGGGTTATAACGAAAGAACAGGCGATTGATATTGGTTTAAGCGGACCAAATCTCAGAGCTTGTGGTGTTCCGAGGGATTTGAGAAAGGATGAGCCGTATCTTGTTTATAATGAGCTTGATTTTGATATACCTGTTTATGAAGAGGGTGATTGTCTTGCGCGTTATTATGTTCGTCTTGGCGAGATGAAAGAAAGTGTAAAAATTGTAAGGCAGTGCATTGAGAAGTTGCCATCTGGTCCATTTAAAGCGGATGAGCCGAAAGCGACTTTACCGAAGAAGGAACTCGTTTATACGAAAATGGAGGAATTAATTCACGATTTTATTTTGACGAACTTTGGTGGGACTCCGCCTGTCGGTGAGGTTTATCATGCGGTTGAGAATCCGAAAGGGGAGCTTGGTTTTTACATTGTAAGTGATGGAACGGGTTTCCCATGGCGTTTGAAGGTTAGATCGCCATCATTTACAAATATTCAAGCTTTGCCGATAATGTTGAAAGGTCACATGATAGCTGACCTTGTAGCAATAATTGGGAGCATTGATCCGGTTATGGGTGAGGCGGATAAATGAAATTTTTCAAGTTAAAAATAAATTATTTCAGTGGAGATGTTCACGGAAGAAAATTTAAAGAAAGTTGAAGAGATTAAAAAAAGATACCCCACGGCGCAAGCAGCACTTTTGCCGGTTCTTTGGATTGCGCAGGAACAATTTGGTTGGATTTCTGAGGATGTTATGCGATATGTGGCTGAACTTTTAGGTTTGCCTTATAGTCATATTTATGGGGTTGTGACATTTTATACGATGTATAATAAAAAACCGGTCGGGAAATATCATCTTCAAGTTTGCACGAATATAAGTTGCATGCTTAACGGTGCTTATGAAAACCTTGAACATATTCAAAGAAAACTTAACATTAAGGTTGGGCAGACGACGCCTGATATGAAGTTCACACTTTCTGAGGTTGAGTGTCTTGGTTCGTGTGGGACAGCACCTGTTATTCAAGTCAACGACGATTATTACGAGAACATGACAAGAGAAAAGATAGATAAACTTATTGAACAACTAAGTCGGGATGGTAAGTGATGGAGCAGATAAAATTAATTTTAAAGGATATACCTAATCTTCATAAAATTGAGGTATATGAAGCAAATGGTGGGTATTCCGCTTTGAGGAAAGCTCTCGGTATGAAGCCGGATGAGGTTACAGAGGAGGTTAAGAAGTCAGGTTTAAGGGGGAGAGGCGGAGCAGCTTTCCCGACAGGTATGAAATGGAGTTTTATGCCTAAGGATTCTCGCCCGAAATATCTGATTGTAAATGCTGATGAGGGTGAACCAGGAACTTTTAAAGATAGAGCGATAATTGAAAAGAATCCGCATCAATTGATTGAGGGAGCTCTTATCGCAGCCTATGCAATAGGTGCACAAACCATCTATGTTTATATTCGCGGTGAATATGTTAAGTGGATGCGAATTCTTCAGACGGCGATTGACGAGGCGTATGAGAGGGGTTATATAGGGGAAAATATACTTGGTTCTGGTTTCAATGTTGACATTTACATTCATCGTGGGGCTGGTGCATATATTTGTGGTGAGGAATCCGCTTTGATGGAGTCAATAGAAGGAAAGAGGGGGTATCCAAGGGTTAAGCCACCGTTCCCGGCTCAATATGGTTTGTGGGGTTATCCGACGACGATAAACAATGTTGAAACGCTTGCAAATGTCCCTGTCATAATTGAGAAAGGTGGTGAATGGTATTCAAAAATCGGTGCCCCAAAGCACCCAGGGACGATACTTTTTGGCGTAAGCGGTCATGTGAATAAACCCGGAATTTATGAACTCCCAACTGGGGTTCTCTTAACGGATTTGATTTATAAGTATGCGGGTGGAGTCAGGGATAATAAAAAAATTAAAGCGGTTATCCCAGGTGGCTCGTCAACCCCAGCCTTGAGAGGCGATCAAATTGAAGGGGTGACGATGGATTTTGATGGTCTGAGAAATGCTGGTTCAATGATTGGAACTGGTGGTGTTGTGGTTATGGATGAGGATACCGATATGGTTAAAGTTTTGTGGAGGATTGCGAAATTTTATTGGCATGAATCCTGCGGACAATGTACACCTTGTAGGGAGGGGACTGGATGGATGTTTAAGATACTTGATAGAATTGTAAAAGGTGAGGGCAGGCCTGAGGACCTTGATCTTCTTGTGAGCGTTGCAAATAACATTGAAGGTAATACGATTTGTGCCCTTGGGGATGCTGCAGCTTGGCCGATAAAATTTGGCGTCCAAAGGTTTAGAGAGGACTTTGAAAGGTATATAAAATTCAAGTCAACCGTCTTGGTTGAAAAGTGAATTGGTGAAGGTGTTAAAAATTTTGAGTTTTTTCCATCTTTTTTTCGTTTCCTGCGGACTATTTAAAGTTCGCGAGCCAGAACTTCCAACGGAGGTTTCCGAGCGTTCAAATTGGAGACAACCAGTAACTGCTGATATAGTTCTTGAAAATTTGCGTAACGCTATTTTTGATAGAAATACTGAAAACTATATCCGTTGTTTTGTTGATTCTAACTTTTCAAGCAGAAGATTTGTATTTGTCCCGACGCAGGAAGCTCAAGTTCAATATCCTGAAATTTTCAGGGGTTGGGATTTAGCAAGCGAGCGGAATTATTTCAATAATATCAAGGCGAATGTGCCAGCAGGTGGAATCTCTGAATTAATTTTGTCGGGTAATTTCCAAAGTTTGGGCGTTGATTCAGCGATTTATTATGCTAAATATCTTGTAAGTTTTCAACACAGTGTTAAGGACATACCTCAGAGCGCAAAAGGCGAACTTCAATTTTATCTTGCGCCCGATAGAAACGGCAACTGGTCAATTTACAGGTGGATTGATGTTAAAACTCAAAGTGAATTTAGTTGGAGCGATTTAAAAGCAAAGTTTAGCTATTGAGAATGCGCTTTTTTATCTTTTTGCCTTTGTTTATTTTCGTCTCTTGTGTTAATCCTTTTGCCCCTGGTCTTGACACAAGCGCAGAAGGTTCAGAATTGCTCGGTGATCAGAGGACAATTGAAGGTGTTTTTCAAAACTTTAGATATGCTTATACTTTTAAAGATACCGCCGTTTATAGCAGATTGCTTGATGAAAATTTTGTCTTCGTTTATAGAGATTATGATAAGGGTCAGGATGTTTCGTGGGGTAAAATTGACGAGATGAGAGCTACTTATGGACTTTTTAGAAATGCGCAAAATCTTGACTTGATATGGAACAACATCGTGGTTGATATGGGCGACTCGGTCTATAGAAATGTGGTGCGTGGTTTCAATCTCACTATAACTTTCAATCCTGCGGACATAATTAGAATTGATGGGAGAGCCAATTTCATATTACAAAGAAGTAGCCCGAGTCAACCTTGGTTGATAGTTTTTTGGCGTGATGAGTCAAATTATTGATGGGGATTTAAGGTGAAGTTTAAAGTGGCATTTCAGGGAGAAAGAGGTGCCTTTAGTGAACAAGCAGGGCTTGCATTCTTTGATGAAAGGATGGAACCAGTTGCGTTTAACACATTTGAAGATGTTTTTAAAAGTGTTAAGAAAGGTGTCGTTGATTTCGGTGTGATCCCGATTGAGAACTCCCTTTACGGAAGCATACATCAAAATTACGACCTTCTCCAAAAGTATAATGTTTTCATAGTCGGTGAGGTCAAGTTGAGGATAAGACATTATCTGCTTGCAAATTATGGCGTGAATTTAAAGGATGTTAAAAAGATTTATTCCCATCCACAGGCACTTGCACAGTGTGAAAAATTTTTGAAAAGCTTGAGCGAGGTTGAAATTATCCCGACATATGACACAGCTGGCTCTGCGAAGATGATAAAAGAGAAGAAAATTATGGATGGGGCTGCAATTGCTGGAAAACAGGCGAGGAAATTTTACGGTTTGAAAATTTTAAAAGCTGGAATTGAAAATCACGAGAAAAATTTCACCAGGTTCTTAATTTTGTCAAGGAAAAAAATTATCGCCAGGGAAAATCCGAAGACATCAATTATATTCACCACGAAAAATATACCGGGCGCACTTTATAGAGCGCTTGGTGTATTTGCACAAAGGGATATAAATCTCTTGAAAATTGAGTCAAGACCGATAATAGGGCAACCGTGGCGTTATATGTTTTATCTTGATTTTGAAGGAAGCATTGAAGACGAAGTTTGTTCCGATGCGATAAGGGAGTTGAAAAGATTGACGGATTACTACAAATTTCTCGGCACATATGAAAAGGGGAGGGAAGTAGGATGAGGTTTAGGTATATATTTGGTGAGGCGATTTCGGGTTTTAGGAAATCAAAGTTGTCCTCCTTTGCATCTATTTTCGTAATTTTTGTCACATTGCTTGCTCTTGGTCTTTTCGCAATGATTGGGTATAATGTCAATAAACTCATCATGTCAATTAAGGAGAAAATTGAGGTTGAGGCATTTTTAAAGGATGGACTTTCAAATTCGGAGGTTGACTCGCTTAAAAGGGTTATTTCATCGTTTCAGGAGGTTGAAGATGTTTATTATGTTTCAAAGGAAGAGGCGGTGAAAATTTTTGAAAGGGAGTTCGGAGAAAACATATTCAATATCCTTGATTTTAATCCGCTTCCAGCGTCTTTCAAGATTAAGTTGAAAGAAAAATACAGAAACTTGCGCGGTGTTAAAGAAGTGATTACGAAGTTAAAGCGAATAGATGAAATTGAAGACATAAGGTATAGAAGGGCTTTGCTTGGTGTGCTTGAGCGAAGATTTGAATTATTCTCAAGGACTTTCTTGGTTAGTGGTTTTTTGCTGAGTTTAATCTCCGTTCTTCTCGTCATAAATACGATAAGATTGACAATCTATGCCAAGAGAAAACTTATAAAGACGATGCAACTTGTCGGGGCGACGCGTGGCTTTATTGTTTCGCCTTTTCTAATCCAGGGTTTATTACAGGGCTTTATAGGGGCGCTTTTTTCAGCTGGTGTGATATATTTGATAGTTGAGATTTTAATCCCAAATTTACCTGACGATGTGTTAAGTAATGTTTCAATGCCTAATTTATTTTATCCTATCTTGATATTTTTCGGTTGTCTTCTTGGTTTTATTGGTAGTTGGATTTCGGCGAGAAAATTCATAACCGATAAGATAATTTCGTAAAAACAAAGGCGAGTTGAAAATGAAGGAGTGTATTTTCTGTGAGATAATTTCGGGCAAGATGCCGGCTGATTTCGTTTATGAGGACGATGAGTTGGTTGCTTTTCACGATATAAACCCGCAAGCTCCTATTCACATCCTTGTTGTCCCGAGGAAGCATTATCCAACGCTTCTTGATTTGAAGCCAGAGGATGCCGAACTTGTAGGTCGTTTAATTCTTGTTGCGAATGAGATCGCGAAGAAGTTTAACATTCATAATCGTGGCTTTAGGCTTGTTTTTAACTGCAACCGTGAATCGGGTCAAAGCATTTACCATGTCCATCTTCACTTGCTGGGCGGAAGGATAATGATGTGGCCACCCGGTTGATAACAAAATTGCTCAGCGTATGAACCTGCACCCGATGCTGGTCCATTTTCCCATTGCTATTTCGGTAATTGCATTTATCTTTGAAGTCCTTGATTTTCTCACAAAAGGGAAGTTTAAAAATACCACTTTACTTTTTATTTCAATTGTCGTCCTGTCTTCAATTTTTGCAGTTCAGTCGGGAAACATTGAATCGCAAAGGTTGAAACTTTCAGATGAAGGGTTTAAGGTCTTGACAGAGCATCAAGAAAGCGCGACTTATTCTTTGTTTGTCTTCGGGATTGTATTTATGCTGAAGCTTTATGTTTTTTTGAGGAGTCAGAAAACCTCATCGTTTTTGGTTTTTGTTTTGTTTTTCCTTTATCTTGTCGGTTTATTTTTTATCTTCAAAACAGCTTACTCGGGCGCTGAACTTGTTTTCAAATTTGGCGTAGTGTTAAAACAAAGTTGAACGGGTTGAAAATGGGTTTTATTATTGATTGGCGCGGAAGTGATTATCCTTTGGATTTAAATTCAATTTTCGGGAGGGATTCAGAAGTTGAACTTGAAATTGGTTTTGGGAACGGGCTTTTTTTGGTGCAGGTTGCAAGCGATCATAAGGAGAAAAATTTTGTCGGAATTGAACTTGTGAATTTTTTCGCAAGGAAAGCGGAGAAGAAAATTATAAAAGCAGGGCTTGAAAATGTGAGATTGTTCGTCGGCGATGCAAAACTTTTGCTTCTGATTTTGTTTCCCGATAGGACTTTTGATCAAATTTATTTCAATTTCCCAGACCCTTGGTTTAAGAAAAGGCACAAGAAAAGGAGGATGCTTAAGGTTTGTTTTAACCGTCTTCTTGCGAAGCGACTTAAAGATGGAGGTGTTGTTTCAATTGCTACCGATCACCCCGAATTTAGGGATTTTGTCGTTGAGTCAATGCTTGATTCTGGCTCGTTCATAAGCGAATATCCAGAGGGATTTATACTTGAAAACCCGGGAACTTATCCGACAAAGTATGAGCAGAAGTGGAGAAGTCAGGGGAAGGAAATTTATTACATGAAGTTCAGGAAAATTTATCATCCGTGTGTTTTTGATATAAACGAATATTTGACGGAGGAAAACCTTTGGTTTTTGGTTTATTCAAAGGGGCTTGAGAAAGTCCTGCGCAACATAAAATAAATCCCTTCGCCAGTGTGGGGTAAAATTTTTTGAAATTTTGAGGTAATCCCTTTGAATTCCTTGACTTAATAAGATGAATTTCGGTAAATTAGAACCTGAAGAATAAAAAACATCTACGCCGAAAAATTTATGAGAGCTTTGTTGATCGTTTTCCTCTCCCTCATATTTCCGCCCTTGTTGGTTTCACAATCTTTAAGGGACTCAGTAGTTGTTTCAAATTTCAGGTTTGTTTATGACAGCACGCTAAGCAACGGGGTTAGTGTTGAGAATTCAAATGGTTATGTCATTTTAAAGACAAGCGAACTTGAAAACCTCGCTAAGGGTAGAAGAGCAACGATAACTTATTATGGAACAGGGGCGCCTTTGACTTCAACCGGGACACTTGATACAACAACAGGAAATCCGATGAAAGTAATTGATGGAGACCCGCGGACATTTTGTCAGATAAAACCCGGGGGAGATGGAAGTTATATTATGATTGACCTAATGGCTATGCGTAGGATAAACAAGGTTGCCATTGTGACATTTGGAGGGAACATGTCATTGAGACCAAGGGCTTATACGATTTATGTTGGGATGGATTCACTGCAATTGACAAGAATTGTCCAAAAGGTGGATAATCAAGATGTGAAAACAATTGATATATTTGACCCAATACTTGCAAGATATGTCAAGGTAAGTTTTGATGCCATTGATAGATTTAGTTCAACGGTCATCTCTGAGATAGAGGTTTATGGTGTTGGTTATTTGCCTTCCGGAAGTTATGTGTCTCAGGTTATTGATGTTGGTCAGGATGTTAACTGGGGTTGGGCATCCTGGGAAGCGGATTTGCCTGAGGGAACTTCAGTGAAGTTTCAGTTTAGAACTGGTTCTTCAGCAAAGGTGGATGACTCTTGGGGACAATGGTCGGAGGAAATTGAAAAGCCATCTGTTTTGAATGTTTCGGAACCAAAGCGATATATACAGTTTAAAGCGAATTTATCAACTTCAACGACTGAAACGCCAGTTTTGAAGAATCTCTTAATTTTTTACGATAAAAAGCCCGTCGCAAGAAATATCTCTGTTGATATTGAACCAAAAGTTGTACAGATTCTCAAGCGTTCGGAGATCTCACTAATTTTTGACATTCAAATTGATGATAACTCCCTTGGTGTTGATACGCTTTTGATGTTTACTCCGTCGCCAGCAAGTGTTGAAGCAGTTCAAGTAAATGGCAGTTCTGTGGCTTATTCAGTTGTTACCACCGGTTATAATGTTAAGATAGCTTTCCCACAAACTATTAAGACAAGCGCAAGGGTTATCGTCAAGTTAAGTTTGACGCTTTATCTTGATGTAAATCAATTTCAAGCTATTTTCATAAGCAAGCTCACACCAGATAACCCACAATTTACAGATGTTAAGACGGTTTTGACAAGCGATGTTCCAGAGAGATTGATCGTTGATTTGCAAGTTAGCCCAAATCCATTTTCGCCAAATGGAGATGGATTAAATGACAAAGTGCAAATAAGTTTTTTCCTTGCTAATTTAAATGTTGAAAGGAATTTGAAAATTCAAGTCTTTGACTTGACCGGCAAACTTATCAAGACGATATTTGATGGTCCAAGTAAAGCGTTCGCTTACATATCTTCAAGCTCTTTCTTTTGGGACGGTAGAGATGAATCTGGCAGAGTTGTAAGACCTGGTGTTTATCTTCTGAGGGTTGCGATTGGTTCCGATAAAGTTGAATCAATTTTCAAGACAGTAACTGTGGTTTATTGAAAAATAATTTGTTTAGGTATCTCAATGAGAAGATTTATCTTTGTGGCTTTTTTAGGAATTTTGAGTTTGAACTTATCTTTTTCGGGCGCTTTCAAAGACCTAGGACATGGGGCAAGAGCTGTCTCGCTTGGGATTCCTTACATTGCTGTTGCGGATAACCCATACGCGATTTTTTACAACCCAGCTGGGATTGCTCAATTGAGAGGTTTTGGCTTTGCATCAACTTATTCAAGGTTATATCCGTTTGTTGAGGGAGAAAATCTTCAATATGTGACTTTGAGCTCTGTTATCCCGGTGTTTTCCTTTTTTGATTTTGGAGCTGGGATTACATATTTCAAAGCGGGTTTATGGAGTGAAAATCAGTTTGTTCTTTCCTTCTCTGGGAAAATTTTAAAATCTTTTTATTGGGGTGGGGATGTTAAGTTCTTGAGGTGGTCCGCCTCGGCACCTCCAGGGGAGTCAGGTTATTCATATTTCGGTTTCACATTTGATGCGGGGGTGATTTTAAATTTAAGTGACTTCATCAAGGGTTCAGATATAAGATTTGGTTTCTCCGTGAAGAATATTACCCGACCGAGCATATCTGTAAATAAATCGGATGATGCGAAACTGCCGATTGAGTTTGCAGGAGCTATCGTTTATGTTTCAAGAAATTACAACTATCTTGTGGGTCTTGGTTTCTCAAGATCGGAAAACAACTTTAAAGTTGAAGCAGGTCTTGAAATTCTTGCGTTTACCTCTAACTTCTTTGATAAAAAGTTTGAATTGCTGTTGCGAAGCTCTGGTGGTTTTGATGTTAAAGGCACATCCCAGGGAAGTTTAAATCCGGGGATTGGGCTAAGGTATTGGAAATTCAGTATTGATTATGCTTATGTGTATCAGTTTGAAATTCCAGATGCAGGTGCAAGCCATAAGTTCAGCATTGAATTTAATTTCTAAAAAATCATAACTGTGGGAAAATGTCAGTGAGAAAGTTAATAATTCTTATTTTGGTGATTTCGTTTGAGGATGCGTTTTCACAGTTCATAGCCAGGGATAAAGAAAGTTATTTGAATTATTCGGGCAGAAACTACGAAAATTACAGCATATCATTCCTGCGAAAGAGATTTTATGATAATTTTGGGAACTTTTTGATTGATGGGAGTTTAATTTTTGAGTTGCTTGAAAATCAAAGGCAGTTTATCGGGCAAGAGCTTGGTGGTTTTAGCAGTTTGACGAAATCAAGATTTTATTATCAGTATTTTCAAAATCTTGTAATAGCGAGCGATAATTACAGTGATTTTCAAACTCGCTTAATGATAGGTGATGCTATAAGGACGAAGTTCACATCTCTTACCTTTGACAAGGCAAGGTTTAACGGGATAAGATGGGACGGGGCGACGACTAAATATCGTGGGACATTTATAGCTTCAAGGGTGAGTGACCCGGTTCGTTTCAGGTTTGACGCGCCACTTTTAATTGATGGTGTTCAGAGGACAAGAAATTGGGCTCAGTATCTTTTCGGTGGTCACTTTGAGACGGATATAGGTGATGTTTTAACTGTTGGGATGACATATGTCAATCAACACACCCGTAGGATGGATGTTAACGCTCGCGACGTTCCGTTTAAAGGTGTTCCAGCAAATGGAGCACCGAGGATAATTTTCGTCCGTATAAGCGATGATTCGCCTCGCGATGGTTCTGGTCCAATTATTTATGCTGAGCCAGTTGTAAAAATAAATGGGAAGAGGGTTTCAACGAAAAATATAAACGGTAAGGTGCCAAATCCTCAAGAAACCGTTCTTGGAGCTCCGCTTCAGTTTTATGTTTTAAGGAATTTTAGCATAGACAGGACTATTTGGGTTGCTGGTGCTGATACATTAAGTTATACCGCTTACACACCTATACAGGGAGGTCCTGGTTATAAATTGAGGTCGCTTTTATCAGCTTTGCCTGTTTATCCAGAGCAAATTCCAAGCGATGGGAATATAACTTACGCATACATTATACCTTTCGGGGTTGAGTCGGTTGAGTTTGAAATTATAGTTGCAAATGATTTTAAGATAGAAGCAGCTCATGATTTTGTGAATCGCCTTGATGATTGGAGTCAGAGCGTGAGGTTAATCTCACATGCTGATTCAATCGCTGTCGGAACACCTACATTTTTCAGGTTGATAAAAAGAGCTGAGGGGAACGTAAAAGATGCTTCAAACAAGCAAGTTGTGAGGTTTAATTATGCTCTCACGACGGGTATGAGCGTTTATAGTTTGAATTTTAAATTTAATTGGAAGGGGTTTAGCATTGAGGGCGAATTCGCTCAAAGTTTGGAATGGTCAAAGTATCCAGTCGGAAGAGGTCCCTGGTTTACTCAAACAGGGAATGCTTTTTACATAAAAGCGTCAAAGAAGGTTGGGCGCTTGACATTTGGATTTGAAAGATATAAAATTGAGCCGGTTTATACGACTGCTTTAAATGTTTATTCGCTTGAAAATAGCTATTATATGCAGTGGACGGGTTCAGGTTATGCTTATCTTGCGCCAGATGTTTATGGAGTTACTGCGTATGATGTCTCAAGTGATAGAGCTTTTATTCCAGGTGGTGCTTACTTTTCGCTCGTTGATGATAATGATGACAGGGACAGATGGGAAGATGGGTTTTATTTCTACAATGCGACGCCGAACCCAACCTTTGAAAACTCAGACATTTTAAATCCAACACCAGACCCATTTTTGCTCGGTTATAGACAAAATGCAAATGAATTGATCGGATTAACAAGCATTATAAGAAGACCTGATGCCGGGATATTCCCGGGCAAGGACAGGAACAACGATGGGATTCCCGACGATGATCAAAATGCGAATGGGATTCCCGATTTTCAGGAGGACTTTTTGACTTATTATAGTGATCCGCCTGTTTTTGACTATGGTGATGATTGGAATAATAATGGTGTCATTGACGAGCAGGAAAATGATATTTATCCAGATTATCCATACGAGCCAGATATAAATGGATACCATGCATTTACAAAAATAAATTTGACGAGGAATTGGTCAGTGCAAGTTGGTTTGATAAAAGAGAACGCACTTGCAAGAGGTGGCATTAACAATGTGGTTTATTTGAGGACATTTTACACAACTTTTAACCCTCGGCTTGGTTCTTTACTTTTGTATTATGTTATGAAGAGAGTCAGGGATGATATTGGAAATCCGGTTTACAGGTATAAAGGTGTGATCACTATAACGAGCCCATTTCCCGTTTTTACGGAAGACCCGTTAAATTATCGCAATAGCTTTGTTCATAATCTTTACTTTGAGACAAGGTATACGCAAATTCCAAATTTAAACATAGAAAACAAGGTTCGTTTTGAGCTAAACTTTCAATATCCCCTTGGGGATGCAACCAAAGCGCTTTTGCCAGAGGCAAAATATACGGGTGATCAGCTTGAAGGTCGCATTACTCTCCTTGGGCTTGTTCACAAAATTGATTATACGATGAAGTTTCTCGGGGGTCGTCTTGAGGTGAAGCCTCAATTCAAGGTCAGAACGGTCAAGGAAACAAAGCTTGGTTATGTTGATATTGGAGGCGGTTTGCGTAGAATTACGATCATAAACCAGCACACACAGGAGACGATTCCTATTTTCAGGATTGGATATAAATTAACAGATAGAACGGTTTTCAATTTTGGGCTTCAGGGATTGACGATAATCGGGCTTCCCGATGCGTTAGCTTACAGGATAAGGAATTTGAAAGATGGAACTGGGAGTGAAAACAGAGGGACGATAGCGTTTTCGCTTACGAATCAAAGTTCGTATAAAGGTTATTCAATTGTTGTTGATTTCGGTTATAAATTCACGAAGCGAAAATTTGTAAAACCAGGCGAAGAGAAATTTAGCAGAGATGAATCGGCTATCTTTTTCACAGTTATAGCTGGTTTCTAATTTTCGGAGGTGAAGCAAGATGTGGAAGATAATCATAATTGTGACATTGACAGCTTCAATAATTGCTAATTTTGTCCCAACGCCTTTGGAGCTTCAAAAGGCGTTCATCTCGGGGCAAAATTTTTACGCATCTGGTGATTATAAGAAGGCGATAAAACAGTATGATTACATCATAAACACAGAGAGCAAGCTTTTGGATGAGGACAGTGTTAAGGTGGCTCTTTTCAATGGGGATTTAATTGTGAGCGTTAAAACCGCAGCTTATTTTCAGAAAGCGAACGCTTTGAGGAAATTGAAAAGAAATGATGAAGCTGTTGATAACTTTAAAATTGTAGCAGAACAGCGCGCTGATTCCCCGTGGCTTTCTGGTTTGGCATATTATCAAATTGCTGATCTAAGATATGAAGAGGGGAAATTTGAGGAAGCGATAGCTGTTGCTAAAAAACTTATAGAAAAATTTCCAAATGACGAGCGAGTTCCAAAAGCATATTACACCATTGGTTGGGCTTTTAGAGAATTGAAGTTGCTTGATAGCTCAAATTTTTATTTCAAAACATTGATTGAAAAGTTTCAAGGTAATGAACTTATTCCACATTCAATGTATCAAGTTGGTCAGAACTATTTTGAGATGGGGGAATATGATGAGGCGGTTGAATGGTTCAAGAGCGTAGTTGAGAGATTCAAACCGGAGAGATTTAAGAAGGAGGAGTTTGAGAAAATTGAGCTAAAGGTTGTTAGGGAGAGAAAGGTTTTTGAAGCGATGACGGGCAGGGAGGGGGAGGAAACGCAACTTGAAATAGTTGCAAAGGCAAGTTTGAGGATTGCTGATTGTTATAAGCAGATGGATAAGTATGATGAAGCGATGAGGTCTTATAGAAATGTTATAGCTAACTATTCACTCTTGCCAAGTTTGATTGAGACGGCTTATATCAAAATGGCTCAATATGCACTTGAAAAGAAAGGGTTGAGTGAGGGAATAGCCATTTATAAGGAGGCAATTGATAGAAATTTTGAGAACAAGCAAATTCAGGCAAAGATGCAATATTTGATCGCTAAAACATATCAGGACTCGCTCAAATACGACAAGGCAGCTGATGAATATGATTTTTACATCAAGGCGTATAGCGAGGTGGCGTTTTTGATTGATTTCCCAGTTGAGGATGCGATTTATTCAAAGGTGATTTGTCTTTACAATGCAAAGAAATATAAAGAGACAGTTGCTGAATGTGATTCGTTTCTTGTGAAGTTTCCTGGTTCAAGTTATATACCTGATATGCTTTTCTTTAAGGGGATTTCTCATCTTGCGCTCGGTGAGTATTTAAAAGCTGAGGATGCTTTTAATGAGATAGCTTCAAAGTATAAAAATACACCTCAATATGCCCCTGCTCGTGTTCAACTTGGTCGGACTTATTATGAGATGAAAAAATATGATGATGCGTTATCGCAATTAAATCAAATTCTTTCTGAAAACCCACAGGGACTGGACAAGAATGAGGTTTATTATTACATCTTGCTTGTTTATTTTGATTCGCAAAAATATGATAGTTTGTTGAATGTTTTTCAAAACATTTCACCTGGTTCAGGGTTTTACCTGCCAGCGTTTATCAAAGTTTCAAAGTCGTTCAGTATTCAAGGCAAATTTGCCGAGGGCGAAAGATTTATAAAGGATATTTTAAAGACGGCTGAGGGTTTAAAGGACAGCATTTATTTTGTCCCGGAAGTTCATTTTTCGCTTGCGGATATTTATATCGGACAAGGGAAATTTAAGGAGGCGATTGAAGAGTTAAGTTTGATAATTGATGATATGAGGGCGAATGAACTTTTGAAACTTCAGTCGGTTTATGCGAGGGGTTCACTTTATTATCAGATGGAAAAGTATCAGGAAGCGATAAGGGACTTTGAGCTTTGCTTGGCGAGTAAAAGGTTTGGTCTGGATTTAACTTCGCTCTTACCACAAGTGAATGAGAAGCTTGCTATATCTTATGTTAAGTCGGGTCAAATTGAGAAGGGCATAAATCTTGTCTCAAAGTTGGTCGGCGAGGCGCCGGAGCCGATTGAGAAGGTTAAATATATTGCTCTTCTTGCTGAGGCATATTTTGAGGCAAAGGACTATAAAAATGCCGTTAAATTTGCAAGTGATGTCTTTCAAAGTGATGTCGCAGATGAGGTCACTATATCAAGGGCTATTTACGTGCTTGCGAATTCGCATCGCCAACTTGGTGAGTTTGAGAAAGCAGTTAGCGTTTTATCAAAAGCTGGTGAAAAATTCCCAAACTCAAAATTTATACAAGATGTCTTTTACTCGGTTGGAGCAGTTTACTATGATAATGGGGAATATGATTATGCAATTGAAATTTTTGACAAGTTTACCAAAATTTATCCGAGGGCGGAAAATTATAAAAATGCTTTATTCTTCTTGGCTTATTCAAACTTTTGGCTCGGTTATTGGGAAAAGGCGATAAATCTTTTCAGACGTTTTGTCCGTGAGTTTCCGCGAGATGAATTAACACCCGAGGCATATTTTAACATTGGTGAGTCGTTTTACAACATGGGCAAGTATGAAGATGCGATCCGTGAGTATAGAAATGTTTATAGAATTTTCCCTTCAAGTGAACTTGCCCCGCTTGCTCTTTATAGTGAGGGTTGGTGTTATTACGAGCTTCAAAAACCCGAGCAAATGGTTGAAATTTTTAAACAGGTTGTGAAGCGTTATCCGAAAAGTGAGCATGCACCAATAGCTCTTTTCACAATCGGTGACTATTACTATAATTCAAAGGATTATCAAAAAGCGCAGCAAGCGTATGAGGAATTCATTTCAATGTATCCAAACCATGGAAAGGTTGAAGAAGCAAAGCAACTTATAAAGGACTTGAAACTTATAAACATTTATGCTGAGTATCAAGAGGCGATGAAATACTTTGACAACAAGGATTATAGAAAGGCGATTGAGGAGTTGACGAAGATATGGCAGAAGTATCCCGACTCGGATATAGTTGTTGGTTGTCGTGTCAATATCGCAGCCTCTTATGAGCAGCTTGGTGATTGGCGAAGAGCAGCTAAGATGTATGAGGAGATAATTCGCGATTACGCGAATTCAAACGATGACAATGCTCGTTCGGCTGTTATTTTCGCAAAGGAACATCTTGAATGGATAAAGAGCAATTTTAATTTTTAAAATAAATTTGGTTTGGATTATGATTGCTTTAATTGAGCAAAAGTCGTGGTGGTCATGGCTTTGGGACAACTGGCTTGTTGACATTATAATCAAGGGTGGACCTTACATAATGGTTCCACTCTTCATATTTTCGGTGATTTCAATGGGGATAATCATAGAGAGGATTTACAGGTATCTGCGTGTCCCTGGGGATAAAAAGATAGCGAGCGAGCTTGAGAAGATTGAGGGGATTTTGAAAGAAAACAAAAATCTTGAATCGCTTGTTAAGTATTTTGAGGAGAGAAGTTCTATTCTTTCGTTTGTTTTTCTTTCGGTTTTAAAAAGATATGAATTCCTTCTTCAAGAAAATCGTTCAATTAATGATATGCGTCAGGAGCTAATTGACACAGCGGTTGATTCGACATCTGAATATCTTGAGGAGTTTTTGCCGATTGTAAGCACGATTGCTAATGTAGCTACTTTGCTTGGTCTTTTCGGGACCATTGTTGGGATGATAATGTCTTTTGATGAGCTTGCTAAGGGAGGGCGTGGGGACCCGGCGGTTGTGGCGCACGGAATATCGGTGGCGCTTCTGACAACAGCTGCTGGTTTAACGGTTGCAATCCCATCGGTTCTTGGGTATAGTTTCTTGAAGAGAAGAGCGGAAAAAATCACAAGTCGGCTTGCACCATTTGAAAATCATTTTATAAACACTCTCCTTCGTGAACACGGCAGAATTGAAACGTATAAATCAATTTTGAGATCAGTTTACAGGAACGGGAACTTGAGTGAAGAGGAACTTGAATATTTGAGAAGGAAAAGAATTGAACTTGACATCTCAGATGAAGAGGCAAAGGCAATTGAAGAAGAAGTTCGGGGATATTTTAAAGAGAAAAAAGAGTGAAGCGAGCCATGAGGAAGAAAAAAGGAAATGGCGATTATTCGGTTGACATCAACTTGACACCTATGATTGATTGCGTTTTTCAACTCTTGATATTTTTTATGGTGACAACTGTTTTTGCTGTTCAAAGCGGTTTGAAGGTTGATTTGCCGAGCGCTGCTTCTTCTGATGCTCCTCCAGAGAAAGACCTCACGATAGTTATTTCCTCAAGTGGTGAGATGGATTTAAATGGAAGGCGTGTGACATTTGATAATTTGCAGGAGGAGATGCTCAAAGATAAGGAAATTTTTGGTAGCAAGGTTTTGATAATAAAGGCGGATAAGAAAACGCTCCACGGGGTCGTGGTCAAGGTTATGGATATAGCAAAGCTTTGTGGGATTGACCAGCTTGCTATAGCAACTGAAAAAGAGGAAGAGGAAGTTCAAGTGAAATGAACGGAAGAAACTATAAAATACCTGGCGTTGATTTAAGCGACAAGATCGCTCGCTTTATATATGACAATAGGAAATCTTTGTTGAAATTTCTTTTAATAGCTTTTTTGGTTCACAGCTTGCCAGTGGTTATGAATATAAAGCTTCCCGAGAAGAAGGAGGTCAAAAGACCACCGACAACGGTAAAATTTATTCAAAGACCGCCTCGTTTGACCAAGAGCATTGAGTTTAGGAAGATGCCGACTGTGGTTGAACGAGTTCTCCAAAGGTTTACAACACCACAAAAACCTAGGTTTGCAGCACGTTCAATGACAACAGCGGTGACCCACAGTGGCACATCTCTTGCTTCGCTTGCAAGACCTGGTGAATATGTTGAAAGGACTTATTCACCACCGGCGATGTTAACTGGACCGAGCTTAAGTTATGATGTGATTAACACGCGGTATGCCAGCAAGAGTGTGAAAAGTTTGCAGGAGGAATTAATCAGCTATACAAATTTTATGGACAGATTTGAAGGTTGGCTTGAGCGTGGAAGAAGTAAAGAGGATTGGCGTGGCTTTTTAAATGTTTATCAAGTTGAGTATAGAAGCAGTAAATCGGCTCCAAACGGTGAACCGATGTGGAATTACAGACCGGCTGCATTGCAAAATCTTCAAAGGTATGCAATGGAAGTTCTTCCAAATCTTCAACTTAATCTTATGGGTTCAATTCGTCTTGACTCAAAAAATATAATGGATGTCCCAATTCTAATAATGATGGGCTATGATGGAGAGGTCATTTATACGAAAAACGAAGTTGAAAATCTCGCAAAATATCTACGCTCGGGTGGGTTTCTTTTCATTGACGATGGTCTTGCATCAGCTTATGGTCCTTTCACGAGGTCTGTTAAGCAATTAATTCAAGATGCCCTTGGCTATGATGCTGTCTGGGAGAGGATACCGAACAATCATCCCATCTATCACATTTGGAAGGACTTTGATGGTCCGCCAGCTGGTGATGACCTCGCAAGGGTTGATTCAAGAAGACCTGCGCGGGAGGTTTATAACTATCTTGAAGGGATTTGGCTTGGTGGACGTCTTGCGGTTGTCTTATCAAATAAGGGTTATACCCAGGCGTGGGGTGATTGGCCGTATGCAACACCGCCACTTGACAACGCAAGACAATTACAGCTTGGGTTGAATATATTGATATTTGCGATGAATCAACCCGGTGGTATAGTTGCGAAAAATAAAGAAAAAGTTGTAATGCAACAATAAAATTTTTAAGTTTTGGAGGTGTTAAAGAATGCGATTTAAATTTTTTCTCCCCTTAATTTTCTTTCTCCTTTCGGGATGTGCCTATTTTTTAAGTGAATATCATGAGGAAAGCCCAACTCCAAAGGTGCAAACTTTAACTGTCAAAGAAACACTTGCGGTTGTCTTGAAGGATAGCATCAAAATTGGTGTTAAAATCCTTACCCCAGCGGAAATAAGAAGAATAAGCGCTGGGAAATCTTATGACAAAAAGGACTTTGAGAAAATTTTAAAGGATGAATACATAAATTACGCTCAAGATGACAACGCTGAAATACTTTCGGCATATAACGAATATATCCACCTCCAAGAGTATGGAAATTACTATGACGCCTTTGGTAATCCAATAGCCCCTAGAAATGTTCCAAGTCCATTTGAAGATGACTTCGGAAAGATACCTTACATTGTCTTTGATGTCGTGATTGAAAATTTGCGCTCCGATAAAATTGAGATAAAGCCATCATCGGCTGTTTTACTTGACGATAAAAGGAATCAATATAGGTCACTTGAAATTGACGATATAATTCAGGCTGAGACAGTGCCTTATCCGATGAGATATATAACCCCGTATACGATTTATGATCCCTTTTGGGCTGGACATCTTTTGACGAGCCAAAGAAGAATTGAACTTAACAAAAAGCTATTGCGGGATATTTTGCTTAGGGATGAGAAAATCTATCCTGGGGTTATAAGACGAGGTTTGATTGTGTTTAAAAAGCCGACTGAGAAGGTTAGGTGGTTACTCCTTGTGATCCCAGAAGTTTCAATCTATCAGGAAAATGCGAAGGTCAAGGCAATTGATTTTAAATTTGAATTTGTAAACGAAAATTAAATCTGTTTGAAAATGCTGAAAAAATTTTTTCTCGTTGCAATTGCTTTTTTCACCTTGAGCGGTTGTGATAGCGTTTATCGTTTTCTTCTATTCCCTCCCGAAAAGGTTGAATACGAAATTGTCCCGGATTTAGATATGATTGTGTCAATCGGTGACACAAGTTATCAAATAGGTAAGGATTCAATGACGATAGTTTACAATAGGGGTTCTTTCAAGGTTGAGATAAAGTATATGAGCGATTATCAACTCAATAATTTTGAGTTTCCAGAAGAGTCAAAGGGGGGAATTTATTCAACGAATCCATATACTTACGGTGATTGGGTTGACCCGGAGCTTGGTTATACCCCAAATCGTTTCACTGTTTTTAAGGTTTCAATTTATAATTACACTGCCCCAAAAATTAACTTTGATCCTGAAAATGCGATTTTGTTAAGTGATAGAGGGGACAGGTTTATCGCTTACGGGCTTGATGCTAAGACGAGCAAGTTTCATAGTTTGGAGGAGTATTATCGTGCGAGAAAGGGTTCATCTGGGATTGATGACGAGGTCTTTGAGGCGAGGATGGGGATAGCAAGGAGAACGATGTTAACTTACGGGCGACCTCTTTACAAGGGAGATAGCCGTGAGGGATTAATCGTTTTTGACCCTTTATCTGAGGGGGTGAAAAGAGTTAAAGTGATTTTAAAGGATTTCATCGTCGGCTATGATGAAAACAATGTCCCAAGTGATTTCATTGATATAAATTTTTACTTTAAACGTGTGCCAGTTATACGCACTCCTAAAGATACTACAAAAGTGATAGCCTTGGCTGAGAGTAGAGTTGATTTTAAAAGTTTAAAGGAGAAAGAGATAAAAATTTTCCAGGTTAGATATGGTGGCGATGGTGAAGATATAATTGAAGCGGGTTTGAAAAATTTGGCTGAATTTTTAAATAAAAAAGAGGGCTTGAAAATTTCAATTGAAACTGGCAAACCGGAATCAAAGTCAATTGCAGACGCTGACCTTGTTATTATAGGCGGTGGTGTTGTTAAACCTCAATTTTCTCCGATTGCAATTGATAACTTTGTGGCTTGTATAAAAAACGGTGGGATAATTTTAATTGATGACTTAAGCCATTCAAGGTCAAGTCAATTTAACATGGGCGCAAGAGACCTACTTGATAAGATTAAGTCACGGCTTGAAGATAGTTACATTGAAAAAATTTTTCAAACGCATCCAATTTATTCAATATGGGCTAAGATAAAGGAACTGCCGCTTGGGGCTGATGATATAGTTGAAGTGAAAGAGTTTGAAAGGGAGGAGAAATATACATTTCTTGAAGGATTATTTTGGCAGAGGCGTCTTGTTGTTGTATTTTCAAGCAAAGGTTATATGAGAATTTTAAGTAAGTTTGACAACCCCAGCATTGATAATACAGCTCAACTTCAACTCTTTTCCAACATTTTGCTTTATGCTTTGTCCTCTCGGCAAGTTGCGATGAAGTGATGCTTTGATTTATCGGTTTAATTTGTTATTTTTTTAAAAATTATGTTCGCTTTTCTAAAAAAAGAAATCTTTTTCAAATGAGTGAGAACCCAGTTGAGAGGACCGATGGAAAGCCGGTTGAAGTTGGGGTGTGGGATTATTTCTATGTGATTTACAAGTGGCGCAAGTTTATACTTATAAATGTTTTCGTTTTGACATTTGTTGCTGTTATCGTTGCACTTCTTCTTCCTGTCCAGTATAAGGCAACTGCAACTGTGATAGCTCCGCAAAGGAGCGATATTTTTGGTGGGCTTGGTGGGGTCATAACTCAATCAATTCGTGAATTTGCACCGTTTTTAAGGGGGCTTGGTGGGAATCAACCGCCACTTTTTACTTATCTAGCTATACTTAACAGCAGAACCGCAATGGAAAAAGTTGTTGAAAGGTTTAACCTTATCAAGGTTTATGATATAAAAGATTCCTCAATGGAGAAGGCGATAAAGAAGCTTCGGGGTAATACGGATTTTGAAATTGATGAAAATGGGGTTCTCGTGATAAATGTTTATGATGAAGATAAAAAGCGAGCAGCTGATATGGCGAATTATTTCGTTGAGGTTTTAAATGAGATAAACATAAGGCTTAACACTGAAGAGGCGAGGAACAGAAGGCTTTTGATTGAGCGCAGGTATCTTCAGAATCTTGCGGATTTAAAGTCGGCAGAGGATACTTTAAAGAAGTTTCAGCAGAAGTATGGAATTTATTACTTGCCCGAGCAAACGAAGGCAGCTGTTACAGCTGCAGCTGAGCTTGAGGCTCAGATAATAGCCGAGGAGGTAAAGCTTGGGATTTTACGCCGACAACTCGGCGAGGATGCGCCGGAGGTGAAGCTTGCAAAAATTCAAATTGAAGAGATGAGAAAACGTCTCAATCAGATGAAGGAGGGAAACGATAAGATAAAAGATGAGATGAGTTTGTTTGTTCCGTTCAAGGATGTGCCAGAACTTGGTCTTCAATACCTTAGATTGTATCGGGACTATGAGATTCAGAGCAAGCTTCTTGAGTTCATCCTTCCACTTTATGAGCAGGCGAAGATAGAGGAGCAAAGGGATGTCCCTGTGGTTCAGGTTCTTGATCGCGCAGTTCCGCCGGAGAAAAAAGCAAGACCATTTAGGACATTGATCGTTGTCTCGGTTTTCGCTTCAGCA